>CAYQSL010000283.1:0-2205 GCA_964420165.1 uncultured Gammaproteobacteria bacterium
TTATGTTTTTTTGCTGTAAGTATGTTCTATTTTCTCTGGTATTTTCTATTTATTATATTCTATATTAAACCCTGGATCATATAGGTCATATAACTCAAAAGCCGTCATCAGGAGGAATTAGGAATAGATAATACGAACGACTCGGCATGCAATCATGTATTTCTTTTAACTTTCCAAAAGAATCTATATTAGAACTCAGTTCCTTAAACTACAATATTGTATATATGCTCAATCAACTCGAAAAACAAAGTCTGGCTGATAAAGAAATCAGAGGCTTTGTAAATCTTCTAAAAGATTCAGAAGAAAAAATTCTCAATTTAATGGCACAGCAACTAAGTAAGCTGGATGACAAAACTCTCAAAGCAATTGAAAGATTAGCAATGGAACACGCTGATAAAACCGGCGACGACACTCTCATTGGTAATTGGCAACAGACAAGTAAGATTGCATTAATCGAACGCATTCAAGAATGGAAGAAAAATAGTGATCTTGAGAAAGGTATGTTTTTAGTTGCCCGCCTTAAAACTCCTGGACTTGAAGAAGAAAAATATAAAAGCATGCTCGACAATTATGCCGCACGAATAATGGCTAGAGTAGGCATGCAGCCACGTTCTAAGGATGTGATCGAGGCTATTAACGAAGTGCTTTTTCGTGAAGAAGGTTTTATTGGCAACCAAGTAGATTACTATGACATTGATAATAATTTTTTACATACAGTACTTGAAACTAGAACTGGTAACCCAATTATGATGTCAACTGTATATATTCTAGTTGCAAGAAGAGTTGGTGTGGATATTCAAGGAGTTGGCACTCCAGGACATTTTATAGTGCAGTTTGAAGACAAATACTACGATCCATTTTTTGGTGGCAAAGAAATTACTAAGAACGAATGTGTACTTAGAGCCCAGGAGCTGAACGTGTTCTGGCGCGATGAATACTTAGATCCAATTGACGATAACCAGGTTATGGCACGATGCATTAGAAATCTAATTGCTATCTACAAGAAGTTAAATCAATACGAAAAAGCAGCTGATGCAACAAGTATTTTGAGATTGGTTTAAAATTATTTAGATGAAATTTCTTGAAGACTTTAAAACATTTATTACTAAGGGCAATGTGATTGATCTTGCTGTTGCCGTAATTATCGGTGGTGCTTTTAATAAAGTAGTTAGCTCATTTGTTAATGACATAGTCATGCCCCCAGTTGGACTTGCTCTGGGTAGAGTCAACTTTGCCGATTTGAAAATAGTTTTACAAGATGCTACAGAAATAGCGCCAGAAGTGGCAATCAAGTATGGAGCCTTTGTCCAAAATATTATCGATTTGATCTTAGTTGGCTTAGCAGTTTTTGTAATAGTAAAAATTTATACGAAATTACAGTCTCTCAAAAAACATGAAGCAGTGGTAAATCCTCCAGCTCCAACAAAGCAAGAAGAATTGCTGACTGAAATCAGAGATATATTAGAACTGTCGCGAAAGCAAAGCTGAGCGGGAACAGGTCTATTTAAAAAAGCAGGTTAAATAGCTCGTAAATTTAATTCCACAACTTGCTGTGGCTCTTCTTCTGAAAGCCAAATGCCGATTTGTTTAATAGAGTCTTTGATTATAGTCTCCACTAGATCTTTTTGGTCTTGAGGGAATCTGCTTAGAACATAATCTGCACGCCTATCTCCACCTGGATCTGGTCCTACTCCAATTTTAAGACGATGGAAATCTTGCCTATTGCTTAATTTATGAATTATATCTTCTATGCCATGTTGCCCACCAGCACCGCTTTTGAAGGCAGGTTTAAGTTTTCCCGTATCTAAGCTGACATCATCATGCAGAACAAACATACTTTCATAATCAAGCTTATAGAAATTTACAATCTCACGAACCGCTTTACCAGACTCATTCATAAAGGTCTGGGGCATTGCCAAAATCAACTTAAACTTCTTAGTGAAGTTTGTAAAACTAATTTTCTTTTCGAAACTTGGTGGCGTATAAAAAGCATTGTGCTGTTGATCAGGATCAGGTACTGGCTTTTCAACCTTGATAAGTTCTTTGTTACGCTTTTGATAAGTAATTTCAATATCGCGCGTAGCAATCAAAGCATGAAATTTTTTTTCTTTCTGTAAACTAAAGCCATACTGCTTGGCAAACTGCTCAATAACCTCAAAACCAATATTATGTCGATTTCCATCTTATTTAGCTCCTGGATTAGGT
>CAYQSL010000284.1:0-2201 GCA_964420165.1 uncultured Gammaproteobacteria bacterium
GTTTTTGCCTAAAGATATAAACAAAGGCTTAGCTATAGAAGATCTACATAACAAACATTCAGATTATTTGCCAATATTTTTTGGTGATGATCTAACTGACAACTACGGCTTTAAGGTGATAAATAAACTAAATGGCTTATCTGTGCAAGTTGCTGATCGTGTTAAGGAAAGAGAAGCTGGGTATTTAATTAATAGTGTTAAAGACACCTACAGAATAATTAGGTGCTACCTTAATGCTAAAAATAACTAAGCCCTCTCCCTAAATAACCGGCCCCTAATATGACTATTCAAGCTAAAGAACATTCCGCATATCAAATGTTGCAACGTAATCAAACTTCTCTCAAAGAGGCTTTGCAACTCTTGATTAACCAAAGACGTGAATTAAATCCGCAGTATCTCGATCAAACTTTAATTAATTCAATGAAAAGTGACTGGCCTAAAGACCAGGCTATACCTTTGCTTTATTTCCAGAATCAACTATTCGTTGCCATTGCAGAAAGCATCAATGAAGACATAGTCAATAATTTAAAACCTTTAGTTAATAACTGCGACGTCAAAATTGTAAAAATTAATCAACGTAGCTGGGACTTCGTAGCTGGTGGCGCGAAAGATGGTGGCGCAAGTAATGGTGGTAAAAAAACCGCAACCCTTGGTGCAGACTTAGTTGCCAGCATAGATAGAATCCCTGCCCGTAACATTAATGCCAGTGACGAGAATTCAATTGGTAACGAGGTTAGATGGCTATTACAAGAAGCCGCAAAAGTTGGAGCTTCCGATATCCATTTCGAGCCTTACGAAAAAGAGCTTATTGTAAGATTCAGAATTGATGGAGTATTGAGTGATATTTGCAAGTATAGATGTGATTCACAAAATGACTATAGGAAAATTATTCTTGCCAGAATCAAAATTATTGCTGACTTAAATATTGCAGAATCTAGGATTCCACAAGACGGTCGTGTAACCGAAACTATCAATGGAGCACGCTTAGATTTGCGTGTGTCTACACTTCCTACACTTCATGGCGAGAAATGTGTAATCAGACTTTTACCTCACGACAATTCGTTTATAGAACTTTCAGACTTAGGAATGCCGGACCATATTATTCCAGACTTTGAAGCTTGGTTAAAAATGTCCCAGGGGATGGTTTTGATTACAGGGCCTACTGGTTCTGGTAAAACGAGTACTCTTTATACAAGTTTGGCAAAATTACTCGATGTTTCCAAGAATGTAGTAACGGTTGAAGATCCAGTTGAGTTTCAATTAGTGAGAGTTAACCAGGTACAAGTAAATGTAAAAGCGGGTCTTACTTTTAGCGCAGGTCTTAGAAGTATTCTGCGTCAAGATCCGGATATTGTGATGATCGGTGAGATTAGAGACCTGGAGACTGCAGAAATCGCAGTTAAAGCGGCACTCACAGGTCACTTAGTATTGAGTACATTGCACACCAACGATGCTCCAAGTACGATATTACGTTTAATAAATATGGGTGTCGAACCATATTTAGTAGCAAGTGCCCTTGTAGGCGTAGTAGCTCAAAGGCTTTTAAGACGAATCTGCCCACATTGCCATGAAGAATATGTTGCCACCCCAGAAGAGGTAAATACATTTGAAATTCCAGCCGGATCAGTTTTGGTTAAGGCTAAGGGTTGTCAAAATTGTAATAATACAGGATACTCAGGAAGAGAAGGTATCTTCGAAATCATGCCTTTAACTGAAGAAATGAAAACCTTTATTCAGAAAGGGGCAGACATAGACGAGCTAAAAGTAGCGATGAGGAAGCTTAATATGCCGACACTTTTCACTGCTGCTCGTGAGAAGGTACTTAATAAAAAAACTACTCTAGAGGAATTACTCAGGGTAGTACCAATGACACAATAGAACTGTCTGCGGACTCATAGAGCCTGATGAGCGATAAAAAAAACCAAGACAAACCTTCTTTCTTCGATCCTGATGACGAAGCTAAATCTTGGCCACCTTCTGACTCCTACGAAGCTGATGATGGAGAAACTCATTCAGTCTCTAGTGAATCAAACTCTAAGCAACCTAATCTTTTTGAACCTGAAGCAGAAGCTGAAATTAAAACTGAAGCAGAACCAATAGTTGAACCAGAAGCACCTGAAGCTGTTGAGCAAAATGAGGGAGCAAGTTTTGATTACCTAGATACTATTCTTAATGATGCTAAGCAAGAAAGCAATGTTGAG
>CAYQSL010000285.1:0-1742 GCA_964420165.1 uncultured Gammaproteobacteria bacterium
AGCACTAATGACTATCGCTAACAGCTACAAGAAACTTAAATACAAAACTTTCAGAGGTGCAAAATTCGTTCAAGAAATTAAACGTAATGAAGCTCTGCAAAAGGATTTCATTAAAGTGATCAATTTAGATGATTGCAAAGCTGATGAAAGATATTGTGGTCTAGCTGGCTCTCCAACTATCGTTTCCATGACTTGGAAAATTGGAACAGTTGGTGGCAACTGCATTATGCACCAAGGTAAAGGTGTAGAAGAATTAGTAAGCGGAGTAGTTTCGCATGTGCCTTTAATCGATGAGTTTTTAAAGGTCTAAGGATGTCTAAGTATTTAGTGAATTGAGGAATTTTAAATGGCAGGAGAAGTATTAATAGTTGCAGAACAAGTACATTCAAAAATAGCGAATGTTACTCTTGAGCTTTTAGGTGAGGGACGCAAGCTAGCAGATAAGCTAGGTTCGCCACTTAGCTGTTTTATCTTAGGGCACAATATGGAATCTGAAATTCAACGTGTGCTTGATGCTGGCGCGGATAAAGTTTATATCGCAGATCATCAAGAGCTTGCTGAATACAAAACACTTCCATATCGTCGTGTAATCATTGACGAGATCAACACTTGGGAACGTGCTCCTCATACGCTTTTGATGGGGTCTACCACGACAGGTAGAGATCTTGCACCAAGAATCGCAGCGTTCTTTGAGACTGGACTTACTGCAGATACTATTGAGCTGGACATTGGACCTTACGAGCATAAAGCTGGAACTGATAAAACCAAAATCGGTTATTTCCCAGAATGTTTATATGCTAATAGACCAAGCTTTGGTGAATCACTCAAAGCAAGAATTCTTGGTCCATGGAAAGATCCACAAATGGCAACTATTAGACCTGGTGTATTCCCAGTCCCAGCGCCAGTTAGCAAGGATAAAAATTCTGTACAAATCAAAAGAGTAAATGTAAATTTACAAGAAGCTGATTTTAGAGTACAAATCAAAAATATTTTACGTGAAGAAAGTACTAAACTCGATATTACTGAAGCTGATGTAGTAATCGCTGGTGGTTTTGGTTTAGGCAGCATTGATGGTTTTAAATTGCTTGAAGAGCTTGCAGGATGCTTTAATAATGCGGTTCTTGGAGCTTCTCGTAAAGCAGTAGATGTGGGCTGGATCACTTACCCACACCAAGTTGGACAAACTGGTAAAACAGTTAGACCAAAGCTTTACATAGCTTGTGGTATCTCTGGTGCTCTACAGCACAGAGTAGGTATGCAAAAAGCTGACGTAATCATTGCAATCAACAAAGATCCAGATGCTCCAATATTTTCATTTGCAACGCACGGTATAGTTGGTGATCTTTATCAGGTAGTACCTGAAATGATCAAACAACTTAAAGTTCGTAAACAGAATCAAAATCTAGTAGCAGCATAGTACTAAGTAAGAAGGATATAAAAATGGCAACTCAAGAAGCAACACAAACTATTCAACAAAAAAATAATGCTAAAGGCATTATTACTTATGACCTGGTTTTAGTCGGCGGCAGTCCATCGAACTTGACTCTGGCGCACAGACTTTGTGATCTCATGAAAGACCATCCCGAGATGCGCTTAACTGTGGCAATTCTTGAGAAGGCTGAAAATTTCGGATCTCATACTGTTTCTGGTGCTGTGGTTACTAAATCAATTTTTGATAAAGCTTTCCCAAATCATATTGCTGAAGGCATGCCAATCGAGACTGTTTGTGAAGAAAGTCATTT
>CAYQSL010000285.1:1752-2164 GCA_964420165.1 uncultured Gammaproteobacteria bacterium
ACTAGAACTTTACTTCCAGATTTCTGTAAAGAGGGTTACTATGTTCTAACTTTATCTAACGTTGTAGCCTGGATGGCAACTAGTTTGCAAGAGAAAGCTAAAACTGTGCCAAACATTAGCATTGATATGTTTACTGGCTTCCCTGCAACCCAAGCAATTATTGAAAATGAAAAAGTAATCGGCGTGAAAGTTGCTGAGACTGGAGATCCTGTTGAGGATCACGTTTATGGCAATTTGATTTGCTTTGGTGATAAAGGTTTCGTTTCTAAAGATGTTATTCAACACTTTGGTTTAGCTACAAATCCACAATTGTGGTCAGTGGGCGTGAAAGAGACTTGGAGATTAGCTCCTAACAGTCCTAAGATGAAAGGCAAGGTTTATCACACACTCGGTTACCCAACTTTAGATGGTT
>CAYQSL010000286.1:0-2164 GCA_964420165.1 uncultured Gammaproteobacteria bacterium
AATGATGCTGTAGATGTAATTTTCAAAAAGATTTCTCTTGAAGAAATCATTAGAAACGAATCTAAGGCTGAGGCTAAAGATTCAGGAGACAAAACAATCAGTAAAAAAACCGAGACAAAACCTAAAGCTTCACCAGCAGCCGTAATACCTGCTGAAGCTCCAAAGAAACAATTAAAAATTGTTAGAAGAATTACAATCACTCAACAAGAAGAAGTGAAAAATGAAGAGGAGAGAGTTTTACAAGAAGCTGCTAATCCAACTCCTGTCGTCGAAGAGAAACCAGTTGAAACTGGCTCAGCAGAAGGAAGCGAGACTGCTGAAGACTCTAATGACAATAGTGAAAATTTACAAGACTTAATCGGCAACAAGAAATCTGTTTACACGAGAGATTCTGTAGCATTTAAAGACATGAGCAACGTTCGCTCTATTCCATTAAGACCAGTAAGTTCATACTCTCCACCTCAACAAAGTTATCAAGCACCAAGCGCAACAAGTCCTGGGCAAAATTCAAGTGCACCAGGAGTACCTTCACAACCTTATAGAGTAGCGAAACCAACTATTTCTGTTCAGGGCATGGGCAGAAAACGCAAGCGCGGTCAATCTACGGATGATAAGCCTAAGCAAATCAGAAGACCTAAAACAGAAGCTATTGATGCTGGACCAAAAGATATAACTATCACCAAGCCAATGACAGTTAGAGAGTTGTCTCATACTATCAATCTCCCTGAAACTCAGATCATCACCTACTTCTTCATGAGAAAAATTATCAAAACTGTAAATGATACTCTTGAAAAAGATTTGATTATTGAGTACCTTAAAACTCTCAATTACAATGTTCATACTAAGTTAGAAGAAGAAGTTCATACCGAACTTAAAAACACTCTTGCTCAAGATGAGAGCGCTGGTAATCTTATCACTCGTCCTCCTGTAGTTACAATAATGGGTCACGTTGACCACGGTAAGACTACATTAGTAGACACTATTAGAAAAACCAAAGCTAAAATCGTTGACAAAGAATCTGGTGGTATTACACAACACATCAGTACTTATAGAATTGAAGCTGAAGATTTCGATGGCAATATTAGAAAAATTACTTTACTAGATACTCCTGGTCATGAGGCTTTCACAGCGATGCGTAAACGTGGTGCCAATGTTACAGACATTGTAGTACTTATAGTTTCTGCTGATGATGGAGTAATGCCACAAACTCTTGAGTGTATTAAACACATCAAAGAAAATCATATTCCTTTTGTTGTTGCTATTAACAAAATTGACAAGCCAGGAGCTAATCCTGATAAGGTTTTGGCACAACTTGCTGAGTACGATATTATTACGCAAGATTACGGCGGTAAAATTGAATGCGCAAAAATTAGTGCATTAAACAATCTAAACATCGATGATTTATTAATGAAAGTTACTTTAGTTGCCGATGCTGAGCTTGCAGACAAAATCCAATCTAACCCAAATAGACTTGCAGTCGGTACTGTAATTGAAGCGCAACTTTCAAGAACTAAAGGACCTATTGCTACTGTTCTTATTCAGAACGGTACTTTACACAAAGGTGATTTTATTGCAGCTGGCGCTGTAAGTGGCAGAGTTAAAGCAATGGTTGATGAAACCGGAGCACTAGTTGATGACGCTGAACCTTCAACTGCTGTGCAAGTTTTAGGTTTAACCGGTGTACCAAAAGCTGGTGATTCATTTAGAGCTTATAAATCAATTCAAGAAGCCAAAGAAGCCGCAGGAGAAATTGCTGAAGTTGAAATTTCTCAAAAACGTTTCAGAGGTATTTCTTCATTTGCATCTGAGATCAAAGAAGGTCAAGACAAAGAATTACGTATCATCATCAAAGCTGACGTACAAGGTTCTGCCGAAGCAATTTCGCATGAACTTAATAAGCTTTCTACTGGTGAAGTATTAGTTAAACCAATTTCAATTGATTCAGGTTCAATCACTTCAAACGATGTCTTAATGGCAGAACAAACTGGCGCTGTAATTGTTGGTTTCCACGTTGGTGCCGATACCGCTCAAACAGCCAAGCTTGCTGAAAGACTTAAAGTAAAAATTAAATCCTATGAGATTATTTACAAACTTACAGAAGATTTAGAAAGAGCAGTACTTGGTCTTCACGAACCAGAAATTGAAGAAGTTAGACTTGGTAAAA
>CAYQSL010000287.1:0-2140 GCA_964420165.1 uncultured Gammaproteobacteria bacterium
CTTAGTCGAGCGACGTCATCCTGAGCCTCGAAGAGGCGTAAGGATCCAGTTAAGCAGCTTTAGTTAGAGGATCATAGTAATCTGCCTTGGCAGAATCTTTCCCTAGAATTCTATCTGCTAAAATCGAACTTTCTCCAGCAATATTTCTTCTCATTAATCCAGAAACCTCTGGTAAATGATCAAACTGTGAAATCCAGTTTTGAATTTGATCTTTTTGACTATCTAGTAAATTTTCAAAACATCTACCTAAAGTAACTCCAATAATATTAATCACACCATGAACTCTTGTTTTAAAGTCATTGCTAGCAATATTTTCTAGTTTTAAAAAATAATCTAAAGCTAAGAACAGTAGATCTACAGCTCCGCCTAATAATTGATTTGGTACAAGTGTTTTAAAACTTTCTATTTTCTTTCTGTAACTACTTTGTAATGAGCTTTGGAGTTCGGTAGAAAATAAATCTGTAAAACGTCCACAGAAAAAATCAACCATTTTATCCCCGTAACTATTATGTCTAGATTTCTCGCTAACAAAAATCCCATTCTCTAATGCTCGAGTTACTCCAAATAATTTATCTCTTAATTCTTGGAATGTACTTTCATTTAAAACGCTATTTATATTGATTAGGCTGCTTCGATCATTTGAATAACCTGTAAGCCTTTGTGCATTATTAAGACTAGTTGAGAGATTGTTGCCAACAAATTCTAATTTATATGAATCATTTGCATCCATCCTGACGATCATTACGAAAAGCTTAACACTCTTTCTTGGGAATTATCAAAATGAATTTACCTAATTTTATAGGACTGGATCCTCACGTCGCTTCGCTCCTCAGGATGACAGCTCACTTGCTATGCTTGTATTAATGCTGTCTTCTGAAGTTAAATTAAAAAACGACCTACTTATAAGGGCTTTACGCTGCGAGGCAACGTCTAGACCTCCTGTATGGATGATGCGTCAGGCTGGTAGATATTTACCAGAGTATATGGCGATACGCTCGCAGATGAGCTTCTTAGACCTTTGTAAAAATCCAGCTAAGGCTGCTGAAGTTTCTATTCAACCTTTTGAGATTCTTGGTGTTGATGCCATCATTATGTTCTCTGATATTTTAATTCCACTAGAGCCGATGGGCGCTGATTTAGATTTTGATACAGGTAAACCAAGATTTAATGCACCACTTAGAACTGCTGAGCAAGTAACTAAACTAAAAGCTTTATCACAAGCAGAATTGAGCGGCTCTTGTAGTTTCGTTTATCAAACTATTGAAGAGATTAAATCTCGCGTGAGTAATGAAGTGCCAGTGCTTGGATTTGCGGGCGCGCCTTGGACTCTTGCAAGTTACATGATAGAAGGCGGCGGCTCAAAAGATTTTTCTGAGATAAAGAAATTTATGTACCGTGAGCCACAAGCAATGCATGAGCTTTTAAATAAGCTTGCAGTAACGGTTTCAGAGTATTTGATTCTGAAGTTAAAAACTGGTGTTAATGCAGTGCAACTTTTTGATACTTGGGCTTCGGTTCTAAGCCAAGCTGATTACCAAGAATTTGCTTTGCCTTATCAACAACAAATCATCGCTGCAATTCGCGCGAAGTATCCTGATGCAAGTATTACTCTCTATGTAAATGGTGTCGCTAATGTTTTTGATTACATGATAGAGAGTGGAGCTAACTGTCTTAGCGTTGATTGGAAAGCTAATTTAAAAGATTTACGTGAGTATGTCTCAGCTAGAAAAATTTCTCTACAAGGAAATTTTGATCCTTGCTATTTATTAGGCACTAGAGAATCTGTGGTAGAAAAAACTCTGGCTATGCTTAAGCAAGCAGGCTCAGAACCTGGTTATATAGCTAATCTTGGACATGGGATTCTACCAAATGTACCTGTAGAAAATGCTAGAGCCTTTATTGAAACTGTTAAAAATTATTCACACTAATGTTTAATCTCAAAGAAAACAAAGATCAAATTCAAGCACTTGCACATAAGTACGGCACTGTAGTGCCACGTTACACCAGCTACCCAACAGCACCTGAGTGGAAGCATGAATTTTCACAAGACAAATTTGAAGCGGCAATTCGTGAATCAAATAAAACTGGAAATGATTATTCGCTTTATTTGCATTTGCCTTTTTGTGAATCACAATGTTAC
>CAYQSL010000288.1:0-2137 GCA_964420165.1 uncultured Gammaproteobacteria bacterium
GAAAATTTATTAGATCAGTACCTTGCAGAAAACATCAGCGCTTGGTTACTAAGCGAAAGAGCAGATCGTACTCTTTCTCTAGCAATCGAAGCATGTGAAGCTAATCAACTTTTCATTGACTTTGTAATCAACAAATCAATCCAAAGCTTGATCAAAGAAAAACAATCTCTATTAATTAGCACTAGCACTAACTACAGCAATCTTGAGCTTCTAACAGAAAGAGAAGCAGAAGTATTGAAGTACTTATGTGAAGGTCTAAACTACAAAAAAGTTGCACAAAAACTTTTCATCTCTGAGTCAACAGTAAAAACACACATCAACAACGTGTTTACTAAACTCAAAGTTAACGACAGAACCCAAGCAGTTCTTTACGCGCTAAAGCATGATCTTGAAGGATTAATGAGAGCGACGATGAGCACTGCAAGAATGGGCTAATCGATTAAATTATTAGAGCCACAAAACCAAACCAACAACACGGATAGTAGTAAATCGGTCTCCGCTACAATCTTCAACAAAGCCCTCTCTCTGAGAGGGCTTTGTGTTTTCAAAGGTTAACTAATTAACTACGTACTTGATTCTCTATAATAGATTTTAATTTCTCTACCGATTCTTTGGTTAGACCATCAAAAGGAATAAAGTGAAATGGATTTTGTGGACCAACTACTTCTGGTCTAACTACACTAAACTCAAAATTTTGATTTTTAATATTGGCAGTCAGTACTATTTGTTCTCTTGTCAATTTATTGACAAAACTAAATGCTAATCCAGTCCTTACTGGTTTTATTACCAACTCAGAATTCTTGCCTTGTTCAATATTAAAAGTAAATACTTTCTGGCTCTTATTTTTCTGAATCTTAAAATAAGTATCGTTATTTAAAGCAATACCTTCAGAAAGTAATTTTTTAAAATATTCATAACGCTCTAGATCATCTTTAGAATTTCCAAGTGTAATGTAATCTTCAACTACTGGAACTAAGCTTTGCGCTATCAGAGAAGTTAGCCCAGCAATTTGTTCAGTTAAGGTTTTCATTTCTTGTGCCTGAGGAGCTGCGATACAGAGCTTAGTTTTTTTCATGAAACCAATTTCTTTCAAACAATCTAAAAAATCAAACGGTTGTGAAGAACTCTTTGGTTCCTCAATGTTCATTAATACATTCACCAGCTCAGCAAAATTTGGTAAAGCAATTAGATCTGCTATTGAAGCAATTTGCTTGGGGTCTTTAAGATGTAATTGTTGGCAAAGTTCTCTAGATTTTTCAAAACTTTGTCTGTAATCACAAAGAGGATCACCACACTCAGTTGCAGCAAGAGTCTTTACTCTGTGCTCTGCAAGTAATGGCAAGTCTTCACGTAAATTAAATGAAATTTGCTGCAAACTAGATGATAAAGTTTCGCTCAAACTAGACATGGACAAATTTTATCAATACCACGTATATGAGTTCATTAAAAAACTATAACAAGATAAGAGAATTCACTAATTTACAAATACAAAAAGTCAATACGTAAACTATTTGGTGGACATTACTATAACTAATTTAAATATCGTTTATCTCCCGATACAGTGGGGCAAAAAGGTGAATAATGTTAGTATATAGTGGCAAAAATACATAAGCCCAAAAGAAAAAATCCATGTTTGAAAGATTCACAGAAAAAGCAATTAAAGTAATTATGCTAGCTCAAGAAGAAGCTAGAAGGTTAGGTCACAACTTCGTTGGTACCGAACAAATTTTATTAGGTCTAGTTGGCGAAGGCACTGGCGTCGCTGCTAAAACTTTAAAGTCAATGGGAGTCAATCTTAAAGATGCCCGCATTGAAGTAGAAAAAATTATTGGCAGAGGATCAGGTTTCGTTTCCGTGGAAATTCCTTTTACACCAAGAGCAAAAAGAGTCCTAGAACTCAGTTGGGATGAAGCTCGTCAGTTCGGTCACAACTACATTGGTACTGAACATTTATTACTCGGTTTAATTCGCGAAGGTGAAGGGGTAGCTGCAAGAGTACTTGATAACTTAGGAGTTGATCTTGCAAAAGTCAGACAACACATCATTAGACTACTTGGAGAATCCTCTACTAGTGCAGGTTCTGGAGCATCAGGCGCTGGAGCAGGTGGATCATTACTTGGAGTGCAAGGTGGTAAAT
>CAYQSL010000289.1:0-850 GCA_964420165.1 uncultured Gammaproteobacteria bacterium
ACCCCAGGGATCTTAGCAAAGAAATCTCTTATAAGTATAGAAACAGATTTGTTTTGGATACCAGCAAAAGTAAGTAATTGCATAGGCATAAATAGTACAGCACTAGCAAAAATAATTGGCAAAACACCTGCTGGATTGATTTTCAAAGGCAGGTAGTGACCTTTAACTTGTTGAGTACCAACAGCTTTTTTGGAGCCGATGATAAGAAGATTTCTCGAACCTTCTTGTAAGTAAATAATCAAGTAAGTAATAGCTAAGAATATCGCAAGTAGAGTGATAATGCCCCATTGAGGAGTAGATCCAATTCTTACTGCAGTCATAGTATCTTTGATCATGATTGGTAACTTAGATGCGATACCAATGAAAATTAATAAGCTAGCACCGTTGCCGATACCTTTCTCAGTAATAACTTCTCCAAGCCACATTACAAGTAATGATGAAACTGTAAGAACTAAAACTGTTGTCAAATAAAATGGCATAACAGGCTCAGTTGCAATGCGGGCTACATCTAAGAAACGCGCAAGTGCAAAACTCTGGATGATTGAAAGTACTATAGTTGCAAAACGAATAATTCTTTGATATTGCTTTCTACCTTCTTCGCCTTGATGTCTTTGAAGATCTTTGAGTTGAGGAATTACTTCAGTAAGTAGTTGCACTACGATACTAGAAGTAATATAAGGTCCGATACCTAAAGCAAATATAGAAAGCGCACTTAATGCACCACCAGCAAACATATCCACTAGACCGAGTAAGCCAGAAGATAGAGTTGAATTGCTTTTTAGAGCATTTTGATCAACACCATATAAAGGGATATGAACTCCCAATCTGTAGATAGCTAAAATTCCTATAG
>CAYQSL010000289.1:860-2129 GCA_964420165.1 uncultured Gammaproteobacteria bacterium
AATCTTCTCTGGAAGCCCAGTTGTAGAAAAAATGTCTTGGAAATTTAAACTATAATTATTGCTTTTTTCGTTTTTCATTCAGTTATAAATTATAAAGCTAAATTAGGTTTACTTTACCGCCAGCTTTCTCGATAGCTGCTTTAGCAGTTTCGCTAAATCTGTGTGCAGTAACAGTAACTGCTGCAGTAAGTTCACCATTGCCTAAAACTTTTAGACCCCAGTTCTCGATTGACTTTAAGAAGCCAGATTCGAATAAACTTTCAATATTGATATCAATAACTTTTAATTCAGCTAAATCTTGAAGATCACGTAGATTGATAACAGTAAACTCTTTTCTGTTAACTCTAGTGTTAACTTGTCTCTTAGGAAGTCTTCTGTATAAAGGTGTTTGACCGCCTTCTCTACGAGCTTGTCTAGAATAGCCAGAACGACATTTTTGTCCACGGTGACCTCTGCCAGCCGTTTTACCAGATCCAGAACTAATCCCACGTCCTTTTTTAAAACGTTTTTTGATTGCTCCTGATGCTGGTTGTAAATTACTTAATATCTCTGCCATTTTCTTTATCCTTAAAAACTTTTCCTATTTATTTGTTTGGTGTTACTTCAAGCAAATGAGTAACTTTAGTGATCATGCCTTTGATGATTGGAGTATTGTCATGAAAAACACTTTGGTTCGTTCTGTGAATTCCTAGGGCAGCAAGAATTTTTTGCTGTCTTTTATCGGCTTTCGCGAAACCTCTTTTCATTCTAATTTTTAAGTCTTTTACTTTTGTTTCCATGATTTATAACCTTTCTATTTATGCAAATAGCATCTTTTTAACTGATGTGCCTCTTGATGCTGCTACTTCTTGGAATTTTCTAAGAGAGCTTAATGCATTTACTGTTGCACGCGCTACGTTAAGTGGAGACTTAGATGCTAGTGATTTCGAAAGGATATCACCTACACCTGCAAGCTCAAGAACTATACGTGCTGTACCAATTACTGTGTGAGAAATAGTATTAGTGTTAGCTACAGTTTCGATGTCTACTAAGTTTTTACGAGCATCAGAAATTGCTTTCTTGATTGCAATCAAAACTTCAGACGCTTTACCAACGCCAACGCCAACTTTACCTTTTTCGTTACCGATAATTACTGTAGTTCTGAAAGAAAGTTTTTTACCACCCTTAACTACTTTAGTAACTCTTCTAACTTGTACAACTTTTTCAATGTATTCAGAAGGTTCTTCAGTCTCAGTTCTTTTACGACGAGAGTTATTATTGTTTCTTCTG
>CAYQSL010000290.1:0-2096 GCA_964420165.1 uncultured Gammaproteobacteria bacterium
ACTTGGTGGATCAGACAGGGTATCACTAGATCTCTGGCCGATAAGTCAAGAACTATCCGTGTTCCAGTACACATGGTAGAAACTATCAATAGATACAAGAGAGTTACAAGACAATTATCACTTGAACTTACACGTAAACCTACAGATCAGGAACTTGCTTGGGCTATGGGCGTCAGTTTAAAGAAACTAAAAGAAATCATGAACGCTAATAAGACTCCAGTATCTTTGGAGACTCCACTTGGCAAAGAAGAAGATAGTACCCTATCTGATTTTATTGCTGATGACAATAGCTGCAGACCTGATGTTTCTAGTACTGAACGTATGCTTAAAGCACATATAAAAGAATTACTTGTTGATCTTCTTCCTCGTGAAGCAGAAGTGCTTAAGTTACGTTATGGTCTTGAAGATGGTCAAGCACGTACACTTGAGCAAGTAGGAAAGATTTTTAATATCACTCGCGAGCGCGTTAGACAAATAGAATTCAAAGCAATGAAAAAATTGCGTGAACCTTCTAAGTTTGAGAAGCTAGAGGGATACTTAAGCCAAGTTTAATCCGAGAGTCTATCCGCAAAGCCTCATCTGCGTCGTTACACTCGTCATGTGAAGTTATCATTGACGAGTAAGTCAACTCAACCTTCACATTCCTCGCAAGCCTAGCATCTGAGAACTTTTCGAATAGACTCTAAAATTTAGTTATGCTTTTGCAAGGTTGATCATATGATCAAGAAAAGGTGCAAGACTTTCTTCATTTGCTTTATTCATTGTGAAAACAGAATTGTTTACCTTGGCTATTCCTTCTGCTTGTGATTGATTAACCTCTGTAGTTTTATATAAAAAATCTAATAAGTTTTTGTTTCTACCTTTAGGATGTAAATAAGGGAATGGCACTAGTGTTGCAGCTTCCTGTGTGTAAATTGCTGATTTAGCTGATGATTTAGTTGGCAGAGCTAAATAAATTGCTTTAGCTCTTCGAAGTTCAGTTTCAGCATCTAGATGGTTCTTTAAATGAAGTAGAAAATTATTTCTATCACCTGGATTGGAATTGCTTACAAAAGCAACAGTGTCACCTGCTTCGATATGAGCTTCTTTCAAATCATTTAAAAACTTTTTTTGGTTGTGATCAGTTGAATAAATATGAACCAAATCTTTTGCTGAACGCTTTTCTAGATGAGCATTCACATTCACAGAGCTATCTAAATTAAAAAGTTTTACTGCCATAGAATGCTGATTCTATTGCATGTCTTATCTGGAGGTCAAGACCCTGCGTGAATTATTGGTAACATAGTACTTTGATTATGGACACAAAATACAAAAGAATTTTACTTAAATTAAGCGGAGAGGCACTTTCTGGAGATGGATCTCTAGGAATCTCACCTGAAATCATTGGACAAATAGCAGAAGAAATTAGCTTAGTACACACGCTTGGCGTGCAGGTTTGCATAGTTGTCGGTGGTGGCAATATTTTCAGAGGTTTACAAAAATCTGCTGAACTAGGTATGGATAGAGCAGCTGCAGATTATGTCGGTATGCTGGCAACTATCATGAATTCGCTAGTGCTCCAAAGCGTACTTGAGAAGCGTGGTATAGCTACTCGCGTGCAAACTGCACTTAGCATGAATGCAGTTGCTGAACCTTATATTCGTCGTCGTGCAATGAGACATTTATCAAAAGGCAGAGTAGTAATTTTTGCTGGTGGTACTGGAAATCCTTTCTTTACAACCGATACAGCAGCAGCATTACGTGCTTCAGAAATGGATTGTGATCTAATGCTTACTGCTAAGAACGGTGTTGATGGTGTTTACAATGATGATCCAAAGAAAAATCCTCAAGCTACTAAGTACGATACTATGGACTATCAAGAAGTTATAAGTAAGAACCTCAAGATTATGGACACGGCAGCAATAGCGCTTTGTCGTGATAAGCGTATTCCAATTTCTGTATTTGACTTTGCGCGTCCTGGCGCTGTGCGCGATATAGTTACTGGACTTCCTGTTGGAACTATAATTAAGTAAGTGTCATCCTGAGCCCATTTCATGGGCGTGAGGATCCAGTTCTCTAGTTAATGGATTGCTTCGCTTCGCTCGCAATGACGAACA
>CAYQSL010000291.1:0-2093 GCA_964420165.1 uncultured Gammaproteobacteria bacterium
AGATAAGGAAATTACAGTCGGTGCCGAAAGAGCTGGACAAGTTGAGAGAATATTTGTTTCAGAAGGTTCATGGGTAAGCAAAGGTGCAGCTCTAATAAAAGTAAAAGGACAAGATGTCGCAGCTGATCTCAAACTCGCTAAAGCAGATTACGAAGCCTACGATAAACTTTACAAACAAGGTGCGATTTCTAAACAAGAATTTATTAGATATCAAACTGCCTTAGATAAAATCTCTTCTCAAGTAGATAATCTATTAATTACAGCAATCACAGATGGTATAGTTGGAGAGATTTATGTAGATCCAGGCGATTATGTAAACCTCGGAAACCCAATCCTAGAGCTAGTTAAAGTCTATCCATTACGAGTAACTTATTCTGTTCCGGAAAGATTAATTTCATACCTAAAATTAGGGCAAAAAGCAGAACTTAGTTCTGATGCTTTTCCAGGAACTATTTTTAACGCAACTGTAGATTTCATTTCTCCTAAAGTTGATCAAAGCACTAGAACTGTAATGGTAAGAGCGAGCATTAGCAATCCAAATAGCTTACTAAAAGCTAATCAATTCATGAATGTTAAACAGATTATTGAAAGTAAAGATCAATCACTTCTTGTTAGAGAAGAAGCTATCTATATTGATCAAGGTCAAGAATATTTATTTATAGCCAAGCCTATAGAAAAAACGGCTGAGACTAAGCCTGGTACTAAGAAGAACCCCAATCAGGGACCAGAAGCTACGCATGTAGCAGAGAGGGTTGCCATTGAAACAGGACTTAGAAAACCAGGTTTTGTAGAAATTCTCAAAGGAATTGAAGAAGGTGACTTAATTGTCTATGCAGGCCTTACTGGTATTTATCCAGGTGCAAAACTAACACAAGTAGAGGAAGATGCTGCTAAATGAATTTAGAAGAAGATCCTAAACACACTAAAAGCAAGCTCACGAGTCTTCCTGATCTCTGTATAAGAAGACCAGTTCTTGCAACTGTAATGTCTTTAGTGATTGTTTTTGCGGGACTAATTGCATATTTCAGATTACCCGTAAGAGAGTATCCGGATATAGATCCGCCTGTAGTGACCATTACAACTGTATATCCTGGTGCTAACTCCAAAGTTATTGAAACCGAAATAACTGACTTAATCGAAGAAGAAGTCAGCGCTATTGAAGGTGTTAAGTCATTAATTTCTACAAGCAGAGACCAAGTAAGCTCGATCATTATTGAATTTGTACTTGAGCGCGATATAGATGTAGCAGCGCAAGATGTAAGAGATAAGGTTTCTAGAATTAGATCTAGGTTACCCGAGAATGTTGACGAGCCGATTATTGCCAAAACAGATGCTGATGCTTCACCTGTAATGTGGGTAAAGGTTCAGTCTGAAAAGCGCGGCATGATTGAGCTTGCTGAATATGTCGATAAAGAAATCAAAGACTATTTCCAGAATGTACCTGGCGTATCAAAAGTAATTTTCGGCGGAGATCGTAGAAGATCCATTCAAGTTTTCATCGATCCTAAACGCATGGCATATTATGGCGTAACTATTTTAGAAGTCCAAAACGCTCTAAGATCTAGCAATATAGAAATTCCTGCAGGAAGTATCCTTTCTACTAATAAGGAATTTAGTATCAATGTCAATGCCAAATTATCGACAGTTGAAGGCTATCAAGACATCATTATTAAAGATTCCAGCAATGAAGGAAGCCGTTCTAAGAGCAGGGCTAGCATTATAAGACTTAGAGATATTGCTGATGTTAAAATTGCTGCCGAGAATGACAAGAGTTTTATTAGATTCAATGGCATTCAGGGATTCGGTTTGGGAATAGTTAGACAATCTAAAGCTAATAGTATTCAAATTTCTGATGATATAAATGCTTTAGTAAAAAGACTTCAAGCTAAAATTCCATCTGACATCAAACTTGAAATTGGTTATGATTCAGCACAATTCATTAGATTAAGTCTTGAAGAATTAACTTCTTCTATTATTCAAGCTTCTTTATTAGTGCTCTTAGTAATTTTTATTTTCCTAAGAAATCTTCGCAGTACCTTTATTCCAGGTATTGCAATTCCAATCAGTCTTATTGGGGTAATGATTGGTGTCTA
>CAYQSL010000292.1:0-2090 GCA_964420165.1 uncultured Gammaproteobacteria bacterium
TTGGCTTCCGAACATAAATAGATAATCACAAATTACAAGCACTTACAAATACTTAACTTTTTTCTCAATAGTCTCAATCAAACTAAGTAAACTAGCAGGATCTAAAGCAGAAACTATTTGTGGATTAAACTCCGCATACTTCTCTAATAAATTCTTCTTATAATCTTCTTTCTGACGCTCATCCCAAGGCTGAGCATCTAACAAATCAACTTTATTAAAAACATAGATTTTCTGCTTTTCTTCTGTAAGAATTTCCTTCAGAATATCCTCAACTACACAAATTTTAAAATGCAGATTCGGATCGTTTATATCTATAACATGCATAATGATATCTGCTTCAACAATCTCAGCAAGAGTAGTTTTAAAAGCATCAATCAAGCTTGGGGGCAGGTCTTGAATAAACCCAATAGTATCAGCCACCATTACTGTTTTATACAAAGTAGGTAAGAAAAGTTCTCCAACCTTAGAATCAAGTGTGGCAAATAATTCATCTGCAATATAGACTTCTTGTTTTTTAGTAAGAGCTTTAATCAGAGTACTTTTACCAGCATTAGTATAACCAGCTACTGCAACGGTTTTTTGTTTACGCGACCTACGACTCTCACGTTGACGACTTTGTATATCACCATATTTTTCAATTTTTTCTTCAATTAATTTAGTACGTGTTTTCAAGTGACGCTTCATGATCTCAGTATTCGTTTCACCAATACCTACTCCACCGATACCACCTGCTTGACGAGAGAGTTCTAGACCCATACCAAATATCCTTGGACCCATATGTTTAATACTTGCAAGCTCAATTTGTAATTTCGCTTCAGCACTTTTGGCATGCTTATCAAATATTTTCAAAATCAAATCAACACGATCCCAGACTTTTATTTTCTTAGGCGTCTCAAAGCGCCCTTCTTCTTTAAGACGCGCTATTTCAAAGTTAGTACAAAATTCTTCGAGATTAAATATCTGTCTTGGTTTAAGAAGATTATTAATGATAATGACATCGACATTTTCAGTACCACCCAATTCTTTGAGTAATTCTTCAACTTTTCCTTCACCTACAAAAGTTCTATAATTCGGCTCCGAGCGACGTTGATAGGTTTTCAGGATACTAATTCCGCCATATGTTTTCACTAGGCTTTCAAGTTCATCAAGCCTTAGTAAAGATTCTTCAGAACTTATTGCACGATCAACGATTACATCAATTAATATCGCTTTTTCCATTATTTAGCAGCCAACATACTTTTATTTACTTCAATAATACGTTTGGCTACTTGTTCTAGTTTAGCTTCACTAAGTCCACAAGGAGGAATTCTTAAGAATTGATCAGAAATTAATGGCGCATATAAATGGCTTGCCAAGAGCTTCTTGTAAAATTCTTGCGCAAAATTTGAGTCACCAAATTTCCTATTATCAATTTTCATTGAAACAAAAAATCCACTATCAGGTCTGATAATTCTAAACTCTTCAGTCAAACCATCCTTAATAGCAGCAATAAATGCTTCGCGACGCTTATTAATTAACTTAGAAGCAGTTTTTTGAAAATCATGAACAGTAGCTAATTTAGCTTTGTCTTGCAAAATATTCAAAGCTATTTCCTGACTCATTCTCGAAGCATTACTAAAAGTACCTCTGACACAGCCTCCAGCAACATCTTTCCAGTTATCAGTATTTTCTTTATTGGCACTGAGTAAAGTCGCAACACCAACTCGTGCACCATACATTGCAAAGCTTTTGGACACAGTTCCAGCAATAATCAAATTGAAATTCTTGTTATTAACTCTCTTGAAAAGATCCGGCAAGAAATCTAATCTTGAATAATCTTTACCCTCAGGACCAAAATCAACATAGGCAGTATCGAGAATAATTAGAATTTCGTTTTCTGAATACTTAGCAAGCACATTACCAATTTGCTTCCAAGCTTCCTTGCCAAAGTCCTTACCAAGCGGGTTATCGTATGGTGTGTTAATCACCAAGGCAATTTTAGATTTCGCATTAGTCGCTAAAAGATTTTTTATAGTTTGCTCTAGAGCTGCGATATTGAAATTATCATTGGCATCTAAAATATCAAAATTAGTTAATGGCTTTCTGTTAAT
>CAYQSL010000293.1:0-2081 GCA_964420165.1 uncultured Gammaproteobacteria bacterium
AGAAATCAGAATGCAGACGGAATTGGTTACCTAAATATTTTTTTAGTTCTTGTTCTAATGCTTGGACCTTGGCAGGAATAATTTCCCAGGCTTCAGCAATATTCACCATAAAATTAGCCGACTCATCAAGTGGTCTTAGAACCTGCTTGTTATAAGGCTTAGCACGGACCATATGACTTATAGACAAACCAATTTCTTCAATAATATCTGCCACTATAGACTCAAGAGCAGTACTGTTTGAATCAGTAGAAACCATTTCCCATTTACTTGGATCAATACGATCAGAGATTTTTTGCACAGAATGCACCATGTTTTTAATATGGTAGACATAATCTGGTTGTATACCAGCAGTTGGATGAGCGGTGAGTACTAAGTTCACTGAAAAATCTTCAGTGAAAATTTTCTCTAAATCTTCTTCATGCAAAATCCTAGTACGGATATTTTCAATTAGCTTGCTCATAAGCAGACGGTCAGGTACATTGACGTCAGGCTTAGTCACTTCCGCGCTTGCTGAGCTAGATTGATTCAAAAGTAAATAAGCTTCAAGAATCCAAGCAAATTGCTTAACAGCAACTCCACTATCCTTAGCAAAAAGTCTTTCTATTAAATCAGCAACCTTCTTAAAATCACGGTTCTTAAGAAGCTCATGCCTTAATCCTGTAATTGTGTTGATAACTTCGGATGCATAATCAGCCCTTTTAGTAGGATCTGAATCCAAGAATTGATCGTTAGCAACCCTATCGTAAATTTGCCTACCGATAATCTTACCGATGGTTCTATATAAAGCACGTACTGACGAGGAAATTTTCACTTCTCCCTCCATTATACGGGGTCGTACCTCCACTTTCCACCATAACCTAGATAATTTCCAGCGTGAGTTTTATTTTGGTTAAGGTGGAAAGTGGAGGTACGACCCCGGTGGGGACAAAGGAAATTATATTCTTGTATAAATGAATTTCTCCAGCAGCGATATAAGCGTCATAGACCTTGAATCAAATTTATATCCATCGCAACTCTTGGACTTGCAAGCTAGAAAACCAAAAAAACTTTTTTATTATGGCTCTATTGAAAATCTTGAACTTAAAAACAATATCAGCATAGTTGGTACGCGCAAAGCCTCTAGCTATGGTAAATATCTAACTCAAAAGCTCATAGAATTTTTATCACAATATGAGATCAATATTGTTAGCGGCCTTGCTGTCGGCATCGATAGTATGGCTCACGAGACTGCAATTAAAACTAACTTGAGAACTATTGCGGTAATAGGCTCTGGATTACTTGCTTTAGAAAACTATCAGAGGACACAAAAAGAAATTATGGCTAAAATCTGCAGTAATTCTGAAAACCTAATCATTACTGAATTTGAGCCCCTGGTGAATGCCACTAAATGGACCTTCCCAGCACGCAATAGGATCATTGCCGGGCTAAGCCAAGCAACTGTCGTCATAGAGGCAAGTGAGGGAAGCGGGTCGTTAATTACAGCTCTTGATGCTATTGAACTTAATAGACCAGTATTTTCTTTTCCGGGTGAAGCATGGAAAGATAGTTTTAAAGGTAGTAATAAATTACTACAAGAAGATATGGCAATTCCACTTTATGAACCTAGTGACATTATCAACTACTTAGATCTCAAAAAGAAAAATATTAATCTTACTGAAACTCAGCCACTAAATCTTTCTGAGATCGAGAAAAATATTTTGGATAATCTGAAATTAGAACCAATAAGCTTTGATGAATTAATTCACAGAACTCAAAGCAGTGAAAGTGAAACACTGACGCAGCTTAGCTTACTGGAGCTGAAAGGCTTTGTTAAAAAATATCCTGGTGCAAGATTCGCACGTAATTAACCAAAAGTCTTAGCGAAAAGATCTTTATATGCGCGAATTCCTTCGCTTTCAGTTTGCACTTGGCAATTCATTGAAGCGAAAATAAAGACTCCGTGACCAACTCTTTCTTGAGTACCATCAAGAGCAAGAGTAGCTCCACTTACAAAATCAATAACTCTTTGAGAAACTTCTCTGTCCAAGTATTGAAGGTTAACAATAACTGATTTGCGAATTTTAAGATGATTTACAATCTCT
>CAYQSL010000294.1:0-2078 GCA_964420165.1 uncultured Gammaproteobacteria bacterium
GGCAGTATATAAGTAATTAGATAAGGTAGTAACCAAGCAAAAGTAATTGCGCCACCTGCAGCTGCGGTAAAAACAACAGTAATCCAGCCGGTTGCCAATATTAAAAACTTAAAAGCCTGTGCCAAAGCCGTGCTTTTAGCGTAGCCACCTCTGGGGTGAAAGCTATTTAGTAAATCTAGATCTACAGCCTTTGTGCTCATATATCAAATTTGATTATATACGTAATTCTCAAAGCTGTGCGTTGTTGGAATTATGTGTGTCCTTAAGTAAGATGGATTGCTTCGTCGCTTCACTCCTCGCAATGACGAGCTTAAGATAATCAATGGTTATTCGAGGACTTCTTTTTTGCTCATCGCAAAACTGAGTAAACCTTCTACACAAAGTTCGCCTTCAACTTCACCGCGGAATTTAAATTTGCCAAAAGGAAATCTAAATTTTTCAAGTTCAACTTTTATAGTTAATCTATCTCCAGGAACTACCATACGTCTGAATTTCACAGCATCTAAGCCAGTAAAAATTCCTAAATAACCATCTGTATACTCTGGCAAAGTAAGCATTACTATACACGCAAGCTGTGCTGAGGCTTCTAATTGAAGAACTCCTGGCATGATTGGAAGCCCGGGAAAGTGTCCCATGAATTGAGGTTCATTAATTGAAATATTTTTGTAGCCAATACCGTATTTACCTGGTACAACTTCTAAAACTCTGTCGATCATCGCGAAAGGATAGCGATGAGGCATCATTTTTTGGATTTGTTTAACATCTAGTGAAAGTTTTTCTTCCATAAGTTCAGCTGTTTCACTCATAAGCAAAAATTATACATTAAGCCACGACTGGTTCAGAGCTTTTTTGTAATTCAAAAGCAGTATGGATAGCCTTAACCGCTTTATCTGCGTATTGAGGATCTATCATGCAGCTAATCTTAATCTCACTAGTTGCGATCATTTGTATGTTAATGCCTTCTTTTGCCAGAGTATTAAATAATGTAGAAGCTACTCCTGGTCTATTAATCATGCCGGCACCAACAATAGATACTTTTGCGATATTGGCATCTGAAGCTACTCCCTGTGCACCAATCTCCGCTACTACTTGATTGCAAATTTCAAGTGCAGGGTTTAAATCTTCTTTAGCAACGGTAAAGCCAACATCATTAATACCATCTCTAGGTACAGATTGAATGATCATGTCCACGCTGATATTGTTTTGGCTTAGCGCTGTAAATAATTTGCTAACTATACCTGGTTTGTCAGGTACACCCATAATGCCGATCCTAGCTTGTTTAAGATCTACTGCTACACCAGTAACCGTTCTTGTAAGTTCCATATCATTTATCCTTTTTAGACTCACTACTTTTGTACCTTCGTTAGTAGGGTTGAAAGTATTCCTAACGCGAAGATCAATATCAAATTTTTTTGCCAGTTCAACTGATCTTGGGTGAAGAACTTTAGCGCCAAGACTTGCAAGCTCGATCATTTCTTCATGACTAATAAGATCCAACTTAGTAGCTTCTGGAACTAAGCGGGGATCAGTAGTAAAGACTCCATCAACATCAGTATAAATATCACAACGTATAGCTTTAAAGGCTGCTGCAAGTGCAACTGCGGAAGTATCAGAACCACCACGTCCTAGAGTCGTTACTTCACCATCTTCAGTAACTCCTTGAAAACCAGCAACAACTATAATCTCACCATTATTAAGATGGCGATTAACTCTGTCGCAACGAATCTCAGCAATTCTTGCTCTATTGTGAGCTGACTCGGTAATGAAACCTGCTTGCCAACCAGTAAGAGATACAGCTGGATGACCAAGCTTTTGAATAGCCATTGCTGTAAGTGACATAGAAATTAATTCACCGGTAGCTAGTAACATGTCTAGTTCTCTTCCGCGTGCATCTGGTGAAACTTGATTTGCAAGGTCCACTAAACCATTTGTAGTTTTGCCCATTGCCGAAACTACAACAATGACATTATTTTCTTCTGCTTCTTTAATTACAATTTTACTTATATGCGCAATGCAGGCAGGATCAGCAACAGAACTGCCACCGAATTTTAGAACTATAGTATTTTTTTTCTTTTGAC
>CAYQSL010000295.1:0-2069 GCA_964420165.1 uncultured Gammaproteobacteria bacterium
TCATCCTGAGGAGCGCAGCGACGTGAGGATCCAGCCTGCTAGAAGACTTCGGTAGTTTCTGGATTCCCAACCCTATGGGTTGAGAATGACGTACTTTATGCGCGCTAAAATAAAGTTACAAACTTATGAAAAAAGCTCTTTCAGTTCTTGGTATCTTTATTGCAGTATTTCTTATAATCCTAACTGGCTTATATTTCTACATTCAAGGCTCATTTAAGCATGATGTCTTGGTCGCTCTAACAGACTATGTCAAAAAAGAAACGGATATCAAGATTTCTTTTGGAGACGTTAAATTTGACTTTCCTGCCTTACTGAGATTAAAGCCAACACTAGAGATTACTCAATTAAAAATTGGTGATGCTATTGACGTCGAAGAATTAAACGCCGAATTAGAACTTAGATCTTTACTTGAGAAAAAACTTTATATCAAAAAAATCATTCTTGATAAATCAATACTTCGCTTTGAGGAGAATTCTAAGCGCGAAGTTTTCCCTAAAGGTATCAATCTAACTGAATTACAGCAGAAACTTGAAAAAGAAAAAAAGAAACGCAAAGACAAGAAAAAACAAGAAGATTTTATTACTGACTTCAATCTAAAAGAATTCATTGTCAAAGATTCAAGCTATGAATTCACTCCTCATAAAGCCAAAAAGCCAATTGTTCTAAACAATTTCAATTTAGAACTTTCTGATTTTGTTGTAAGCGATCAAGAAGAAGTCGTTTCCAAATTAAAAATGACCGCAGAATTTTTCGGAGTAAAAAGCTCAAACATC
Organism: uncultured Gammaproteobacteria bacterium; assembly: GCA_964420165.1. Lineage (GTDB taxonomy): Bacteria > Cyanobacteriota > Vampirovibrionia > LMEP-6097 > LMEP-6097 > CAYQSL01. Next base: position 774 of record CAYQSL010000295.1, read on the forward strand.
AGTTGCAATGCAGACTTGGGACCAATCGGCACTAAGTTCAATAAATTACCAATCAATGGTAGATTTAGTATCAACGTCAAACTTCAAGATTTACCTCAAGACCTCAAAAGCCAAATCCTTGGCAATGGTATTAAAGTTACTAGCGGCTCAGAGCTGAAATATGACTCAAGCCTAACTGGGGATGTCCTTGATATAATGCACGGATCAGGGAATCTAAAAGTCAACGATCTGCTTTTAGGTAATAGCGCAGATCATACTATCGCTGTTAATACAACGATCCCACTTGGCTTCTCGATTAATATGATCAAGAACCCTAATCTATCTTTGATCAGTAATAATGCCAAAGTTACTCTCAAAGACAAAAACTCTAAGAGCGCAACATTAACTGCAAACACTAAAGTTAATGTAAATCTTGAATCAATGTATATGAGTGGTAGTGGCTCAGGAGACCTTTCTGGACTTGAGATTGAAGAGGCTCTTAATTGCTTCACAAGTACAAGAAAAGTTGTATCTGGAGTTTTTGCAATCAACAATTACAACTTTAGATTTGCTGGTATCGATGCAAAACAAATCAACAAATCATTTATAGCGGATGGAGAAATTTCTATCAAAGATGGTTCATTATATATACTAAAAAATATTACAAAATATAATGACTTAGCAGATGCGCTTGTGAAGAATGGAAGTGAGCTCACTGAGAAGATTTCAGGCGAATTTGGTAGCTTAAATTCTAAGTTCCATCTTGAAAACAATTTATTACAAACCGATGATATTCTCATTCATAGTTCTGTTGCTGATATTACCGGATCAGGTACTGTTAAAAATGGTCAATGGATTGTTTATGACGTAGTACTTAATAGCGAAAAATTACCAAGCTCGCTGCCAATGAAAATAAGAGGGACTATAAGCAAACCATCTATTTATCCAGATTTGGAAGCACTAGCAAAACTCAACAAAGGCAAAGTAGTACAAACTGCTTTACAACAAGGTTTAAATTACTTACAAAAAACCGCAGAGAAAAATTCCAAACTTAAAGGATTGTCTGATACTTTAAACACATTACAAAATGGTAGAACCCAAACCACTGCACCTCAAACTGTGAATGGTACAACGACACAAACTCAAAGCTCTAAGCAAGTTCTTGAACAACAATTAGGGACAGCTTTGCAAGGGCTTTTACAGCAAGGAGCCAAGAGGGGTGTAATTAAGACTGTACCTACTAGTAATGGCGCAACGACAGTACCAGCATCTACGTCTACTAATCCTTAATAGAATCTATTCAAAAAGCTCCCAGAT
>CAYQSL010000296.1:0-2058 GCA_964420165.1 uncultured Gammaproteobacteria bacterium
TTGAAGCAATCAACGCTTAGTTTCTAGAAGATTTAGGGATTTTATTTAGGAGTTTAAAAAATGGCATCAAAGAAGGGTGTAGGTAGTACAAAGAACGGAAGAGATTCAGCATCGCAAAGACTTGGCGTTAAAAAATATGCTGGTCAAGAAGTAATTCCTGGCAACATTATCATTCGTCAAAGAGGTACTAAGTATCATCCTGGAGTGAATGTTCGTCGTGGTAAAGATGACACTCTATATGCTATCCGTGAAGGCGTTGTTAAATTCGTTAAGAAACGTGGCCGTAGCTATATTTCTGTAGTTGAAGATATCGTAGCTGAAGTAGTAGCTGCGTAATAGACTGGTTTTAAAGCGAATCCTATCAAAAATGATAGGATTTAGGGTATAAGATGATAGGATTATTTCCGGGTCATTTATATGCTTCCTAAGCTAAATATTAGAGAAAAAAATATTCTTGAGATTATTAATTCTAATCCAAGAATTGATATTAATTCTATTGAAAAACAACTTGAAGAAGAAACTTCAAGACCAACTTTAAATAGAGATATTGAAAAACTTTTAGAACTTAATTTGATCGAAAGGATCGGCAAGGCTAGAGCTACTAGCTATGTAGTTTCGGTACTTTACAAACTTCTTGAAGAAGTTAATGTTGATAAATATTTTGAGAAAGAAGAGGATCAAAGAGATATTTATCAGAATTTTAATTTTGAAATTTTTGAAAAAATAATTTCTGCTTCTGAAATTATTTTTTCAAAAAAAGAATCTGAGCATATAAACAATTTAAATCAAAAGTATTTAACTAACAAAAAAGAACTAAGTGAAACGCTTATCAAGAAAGAATTTGAAAGATTAACTATTGAACTTGCTTGGAAATCGTCAAAAATTGAAGGCAACACCTACTCACTATTAGATACTGAAACACTTATCAAAAGTGGTGTTGAGGCGAAGGGGCACAATAAAGAAGAAGCCATAATGCTTCTCAATCATAAAAAAGCTCTGGAATATATAAATGAAAAGCCTAAAAACTTTCAAAAAATTACTACAAATAAGATTGAAGAACTTCATTCGATACTTATTGAAGGTTTGGAAATTAATCAAAAAATTCGCAATAAACCTGTGGGTATCACGGGGACTAGATACAGACCTTTGGATAATCAATTCCAAATTAAAGAAGCCTTGGATCAAAGTGCGATTGTAATTAATCAAACAAAAAATATTTTAACGAAGTCATTGTTGGCTTCTGCTTTAATCTCTTATTTACAAGCTTTTGAAGATGGTAATAAAAGAACTAGTAGGTTATTAAGCAATTCAATACTCATGGCAAATGACTATTGTCCATTGTCTTTTAGAAGTATTAATGAAACTGAATACAAGAAAGCTATTATTCTTTTCTATGAACAAAATAATTTAAGTTACTTAAAAGATTTATTCTTAGAGCAATTTGAATTTGCAGTAAACAATTATTGGTTATAAAGACTGGATCCTTACGCCCTTTCAGGGCTCAGGATGACGTTACACTTCCACTGGACAAACAATAGCTTCAGGTGGGCATTTAGCTTTTTTGCTAAACCTTCTAAAGGCAATGGTTACACCAGGAAGGGTTGAAATAGTCGTGGCTAAGAATGATAGAAAAGCTATTGCTAAGCTAGTTTCAGTATTGATTCCCACTAGACCTAGAAAATAGATATAGCTTGCTTCCTTGGCACCGACCCCTTTAACAGTAGGGATGATGAAGCCTGCAAGCGTAGATGCTGGAGTAATAAGCAGCCAATACCAAAATGGCAATGCCTTCAAAGTCACTCCCATTGCATAAGCCGAACAAACATTGCCAGCAAGGAAAATCATATGAGTGACGAAGGTCCAGAGAATTACTTTTGCAAGGCTTTTGTGACACTTAGTATATTCATCGATCGCATATTCAACTTTTTCAAAAACTTTAAATGGAATCTTGGTCCAAAGCTTACAAGTACTGATACCGATGACCATTGTAAAGAATGTAATTAACATGATCATTTCGAAATGTGCAGGAAAGAAAACTTTATCAGGTGAGAGTTTGTT
>CAYQSL010000297.1:0-2056 GCA_964420165.1 uncultured Gammaproteobacteria bacterium
TGCCATGCTATTGAGATCGTTTAAAAGTGTTCGATTTCTTGTATTTTGTTTGCTATTTCCCACAATTAATTGCAGGTCCAATACTTAGGCTGAAAGCCAATTGGTATGCGCTAGTGAATCCTAAGAAACCGGATTACTTTCGAATCAATGAAGGAATCTATTTGATATTTTGGGGACTTCTCAAGAAGATGGTTATAGCTGATAACTTGGCTCCCTTTGTTGAAAAAGCTTTTCATTCACCTCAAGAATTAAATTTCTTTTTTGCTTGGTTGGCTGTCTATGCTTTTGCTGTGCAAATCTATTGTGACTTCTCTGGTTATATAGATACTGCAATTGGCATCTCTAAAATTTTCTATATCGACTTACCGAAGAATTTTGATTTCCCGTATTTATCGCGCTCTATAACTGAGTTCTGGAGACGTTGGCATATAACTCTATCTACTTGGCTGAGAGACTATCTCTATATACCTTTAGGTGGTAATCATAAAGGTGAACTTAGAACTAGTATGAATTTATTTGCGACTATGCTTTTGGGTGGCTTGTGGCATGGTGCGAGTTTGAATTTTCTAATTTGGGGTGGACTTCATGGGTTCTACCTCTCTGTAGAAAAGCTTTTCAATAGACAGAAAGCTGTTGCTGATGGCGTAATCCTTAGCGAAGGAACTGAGCGTAAGGATTCAGGTAATCCCTTGATTAATATTTTTAAAATGCTACTTTGCTTTCATGCGGTGTGTTTAGCTTGGGTATTTTTTAGGGCTAAAACCCTTACAACTTCTATCTCTTATATAACTCAATTATTTTCTTTTTCTGCTATGGAAACTCCATTGACTATGGAGATGCAGAGTTTGATTCCACTTATTGCAGCTTTGATACTTACAGCATTTGCTTTGCATCTTCTAAATTACAAAATCAACTTCAAATATAATTTCTATAAATATCGTAGAGAATTTAGAATTGCATTCTTGCTTTTAAGTGTGGTCTTGATTTTGATCTTTGGTGTGAAGCAAGAAGTTAGGTTTATTTATTTTGATTTCTAGATAAGACCCCACCGGGGTCGTACCTCCACTTTCCACCTTAACTAAGATAAGTTCAATGAAAGACTTCGCGATACCTTGTTATATACTCTAATTATATAAGTATGTTGCAAAGCATTAAAAACACTATAAAGAATATCTTCAACGGAGCCAAATCTGGAATTGCTACTTTAGTTGAGCTTTTTCGATATATCTCTAAGTCTAAATTTTGGTGGCTTGCTCCTATGCTTGCAGCTTTAGTTATATGTGGCATTCTGTTAGTCGTCGTTAATACAGTAACTACAACAATGCCATTTGTTTACGCCCTCTTTTAAATGAAAGCCTTACTCAAAAACTTATTAGTATTTTTAATCACTGCCCTTGTAATTGCAATTGGTGCAGAGATTTATTATCGCTTCTTAAACCCTGCGGTACTGGGTAATACAGGCAGTCTTTCTTATCAACGTTGGGCAGAGAAAAATATAAAAATTAATTCTTGGGGTTTCAGAGACAAGGAGCGTAGTCCACAGAAAGCTAATCCTAGTGTCTTCAGAATAGTTGTGATTGGTCCATCAAATGTTTTTGGGCAAGCTGCTAAAGAAGAAGAAAGAATCACTGAACAGCTTGAAGCGATGTTAAATCAGGAAGGATTGGGTAGAGAGTTTGAAGTGCTTAATATGGGTACTATGACTCTGGATACTGTTGGCACTGCGGTGCAGATTACTAATAGTATGGTTGCTTCTAAAGTAGAGTTTGATGCAATAGTTCTTTACTATGCTTGGAATAGTATTAAGAACGTTCCTGGAATTTTACAAAAATATGTCGAGCTGAAAAACGCTCATTATCAAGCACCTAAATCATCAATTGAAGAATTCTTCAGTAAAAATTCTTATGCTTATGATTGGCTTGGAATTCTTTCCAAAGACAAAACTCATACTCTAGAAGGTAAAACTTATGATGATTGGCATTTCGATTTTTATAAACAACCACAATACGAAGCAATGCATGTGCAGTCTTTAGTAGAGCTTAATCAAAAGATCAAA
>CAYQSL010000298.1:0-2028 GCA_964420165.1 uncultured Gammaproteobacteria bacterium
TGACAAGACTGGCAAGAACGTTAGAGTTCTTTGTATTGAAGCTAACCGTGTAAGCAAAATGAGCGAAGTTGCTGCAGGTTCTAAAACTGCTACAGCAAGTAGCTTTGATGAAGATGATTTAACAGCTTCTGCTCCTAAAGTATCTACACAAACTGATGCTTACGCAGACCAAGAAGTACCATTCTAATAACCAGTAACTAAAATTTTCTCATCACTAAGTTTTTTAGCATTAGCCTTAGCGGGCTTAGTGAATTTTTGTTTAGGAAGCTGCTCGCCAGAGATCTTGTAACAAGCTTTGCTTGAGACATATTTCATCTCCATCTCTCCAGCTTTAGAATCAAGTTTATCGAGCGCAATCTCTGAAAGATATTTAGCTCTTAGGTTACCTTTTTCATCTTCAAGTATTTCTATCGAGTCACTGAGTTTAGTATTGGTGGTATTTAAGCCAATGTTTACCAAGCTGGTAACGGCTATAACAATAGCTAAGCAGATAGAAATCGGTATTAGAATATTGCTTTTCGGAGCCACATTAACATCTTAAACCACCTCTGCGATTCTGAGTTTGGCGCTGCGAGAACGAGGATTTAGCTTCATCTCTTCGTCACTGGCTTCTATAGGCTTTTTGCTAAGAATTTTAAGGCGCATATTATCTCTGAAGGCGTTCTTGACGATTCTGTCTTCTAAGGAGTGAAAGGAAATTATGGCGATTCTTGCGCCAGGCAGATAAACTTCTGGATCGAGCTTCAGTACCTCTTCAAGTACTTTAAGCTCCCTATTCACATAGATCCTGAGTGCCTGAAAAGTTTTGGTCGCAGGGTGGGTTTTGAAATAGTTCTTCTTGTAACTGCGGGCATAACAAGATTCAATAATCTTTGCAAGTTCTTGGCAAGTAGAAATAGGTCTACGTCTAATAATGGCTGCAGCTATTTGCCTGGATTTTCTTTCCTCGCCATATTCAAAAATTATATCTGCAAGTTGCTTCTCGTTATATTTATTTACTACGGTCTCTGCATCAAGCTGAGCATCAGGGTTTAAGCGCATGTCCAGGCGACCTTCGCTAAAAAAACTAAAACCTCTTTCTGGGTCATCAAGTTGTATGCTGCTCAAACCTAAGTCTAATAAAATGCCACCATCGATCTTGATGTCATTTTCTTTGCAGTAATCAACAATTGCTTCGAAGTTATCATGCACTAAAGTCCAATTGGGGAATTTTTTATTTTCTTCTTCTTGCTTCTCAATAACACCACCATCTTGATCAAAAGAGTAGAGATGTCCAGTGCCTGCAAGCTGCTCAAGAATTAACTTTGAATGACCAGCTCCGCCAAGCGTGCCATCTATGTAAACTTTTCCAGCTTCAATCTTGAGACCTTCTATAACTTCTTTTGCAAGGACAGGGATATGGCTAAATTCACTCATTGTGCATTAGTAATTGTATAAGACAATGCCGTCATTGCGAGGAGTGAAACGACGAAGCAATCCATCTGCCAAGAATTAATTAATAAATGGATTGCCACGCCTTCTGCGAAGGCTCGCAATGACGGCATTTGTGCGAATCCTCTTCCAAAGTGGTAAAATCAACCTTTGTGAAAAAAAAGGCACTGATATCCGTATTTGACAAATCTAATTTAGATGCGCTTTTGCCAGCATTAGAAAAAGATGGCTATGAGTTTATTAGTACTGGCGGTACGGCTAAATATATTAAAGACCAAGGTTATACAGTAATTGAGGTTTCTGAGTTCACTAGTTTCCCGGAGATGCTTGGTGGCAGAGTAAAAACTCTACATCCTAAGGTTTTGGCAGGTATTCTTGCACTGAGAGATCAAGATACTCATATGCAAGAATTGAGCACTCATCATATTGAGCAGATTGATTTAGTTGTAGTGAATTTATATCCTTTTGAGGCAGTGATCAGTAAAGATGATACTAGTTTCGAAAATGCAATTGAGAATATAGATATTGGTGGTCCAACTTTACTCAGAAGTGCTGCAAAGAATTTTAAATCTATAACAGTTCTCTCGAATCCTTCTC
>CAYQSL010000299.1:0-2021 GCA_964420165.1 uncultured Gammaproteobacteria bacterium
ATTACCTAATCTTCTATCTGCAGAGCTATGAAAAGATTCAAGCGAAAAATAGTAATCTGGCTTAACTTTGAAAAAATCCTCTAGATCTTTCAGCATGTCATTGTGCTGCGCGCTAGAAATCCATTTAACTTCAATCGCCCTAGCATTGGTACTCAAGGCAGCCCTCTCCCAGAGCAGCTTATAAACAGGGAACATCTTTATGAACTCAGGTCTAGTCCCAACGATACAATGAATTATAAAATTATTTTCTTGTTGCTTCAAAAGTTCTAACCAGCTCTTCTACTTTAGTTTTTAGTTTTCTAAACTCATCTTGCAATTTAGGTAATCTAACCATAGCTCTTTGACGTTTCATAAATTCGCCATAAGGAACTGCAGGTGCGCCAAGTACAGGCAAGAAAGGATCTACATCGGAATTAACCGCACTAAAAGCTCCAACTACTACATCATTACCAATCGTAACTCCATCACCACAACCAGACGCTCCAGCCATAGTCACACGATCACCGATCTTGGCACTACCAGCAATCCCAGTCCCCGCAATGATTAGACAGTCCTTACCAATTTGCACGTTGTGCGCGATCTGGCAAAGATTATCGATCTTGGTACCTTGCTCAATTCTAGTAGCTCCGATAGAACCTCTATCCACACAAGTCGATGAGCCGATTTCAACATCGTCTTCCAGGATTACATTTCCAGCAGAAATAATTTTGTTTTGGATTTGTCTTTCAAAACTAAAATTGAAATCACCTTTTTGTAATTTCTCTAGATTCGTTGGGTCTTTAGTAATATAGCTATAGCCATCGCCACCAATCACAGCGTTAGACTGAATAATCACTCGCGAACCAAGCACAGAATAATCTTCAATCACCGCTCCTGGACGGATTTCACAATCCTCACCAATAGTTACATCGGCACCAATATAGACACGTGGATAAATTACTGTACCTTTAGCAATCGTAGATCTAGGACCAACAAAAGATAAAGCATCAACACTTACATCATCAGCAATTTTGGCACTTGGATCAATTACAGCCGTAGCATGAACTTTAGTACTCGTCCGGTATCTGGCTTTCGCGAAATTACCTATAAGCTTCATCAAAGCATATTTCGGTCTTGCAACTATTAGTAAGTTCAGTGAAGAATTCTCTTCACAATATTTTTGGAACTCAAGATCTTTATTTAACTCTTCTGAAACCAATAAAGTCCTAGCTTTAGAAGCTTTGATTAACTTTGATGCCTTAGAAAACTTCCCAGGAAATATCAAAGCTAATTGATTTTCTTCAGCAGTTTCCGGTATTGCAGCCAGTGAATCTATTGCAAAAGAAGAATCTCCCTTAAGCTCAGCTTCAGTTATTTTAGCTATTTCACCAAGTTTCAAATTAGTAACTATTTAGCTTCTTTAGGTTCTTTTTTTGGCTTAGGAGCTTTTTCCAATTGAGTCAAAAAACTATCCGTTATATCAGCGCTATCAGTAATAGGATAAATTACGAAACCCTTATCAAGAATGATTTCATAGCTTTTCTCTTTAGCAACTTGTTCTAAAGTGCTTTGGAAATTACGATTTATAGTTGTGTTGTACATATCCTTCTCGTCTTGCACTTCTACAACTTGATCATCAATAGTTTCTTGGATAGCGTTCTTTTTCTTTTCAACTTCTTCAGGTTTAGCAGTTTTTTCCAAATCAGTTAACTCAGCTTCAGCTGTAGTTAAAATACGTTTGAAACTTTGCTCCATCCCATCAAGAATAGTATTAGCTTCCTGAACTAAGGAATATTGCTTATAGACCTTCATTATGTCTATTGATGCGACATTGCCTGCGCTTGCAGATAATGTGCTTAATGAAAAAATAGCAACTAAAGAAAATTTAGTTAAGTTTTTTAATGACTTCATCAGTTATATCTGTTCCTCCGTATAAAACTGCATCTTTGATAAGAACGTAATCATACTTACCTTGCTGAGCAATAACTTTAATAGTATCCATTAGCTTAGTTTCAAGAGCGCCTGTTTTTAGTGCAGCATCT
>CAYQSL010000300.1:0-2018 GCA_964420165.1 uncultured Gammaproteobacteria bacterium
AGTTAATATATGCAATCTTTATACTAGATGCATTAACTGGCTTAGTTTCCACTACTGGCTTAAGCTCTGCTTTCTTATCAGCTGCAAAAGCAGGAACCGATAATGTAATAGCAGCCAGACTTAAAAATGTATGAACTTTAAATTTTAATTTTGACATAGCCCCATTATACTATGCAGCTAGGCTAAAATATCAAGTAATGAAGATCAAGCTTGGAAAAATATTTTTTCTCTTTTTAATTTCGTCTCTACTATTAAATTCTTGTTCAAAGAAGGTTTCGGATCCAGAGAATAATTCTAAAAATCAAAAAAACACAAAAGTTACAGTTTATTTTACAAAACCAAGTAAAGAACTCGGAGTTGTTTTAATTCCAGTAGTAAGAAAAATTTCCAAAGGTTCAACTGCTTATCAAACAGCAATTAAAGAGCTGTTCTTAGGCCCAACTCTTGAAGAAAGAGAAAAACTAGAGCTTAATAGCGAAATCCCTGAAGGTTCAAGGTTAATCAAAATTATCGAAGAAAATGACTCTGTAAAAATCGATATCAGTAGTCAGTTTATGTATGGTGGCGGTTCTGAATCAATGCAAGTTAGATTCAGACAATTCAGAGAGACTGCTCTCACTCTTGCTAAAGGCAGACCAGTTTATTTATATATAGATGGAACTCTTGCTACCAAGATTGGTGGTGAAGGTCTTGAAGTACAACAACCACTTAAAAAATAATTTAGTTAATGGAAATTAAACTTAAAGATCTCCAAGCGACTAAAGATTTTGCAAAACGTTTGGCGTCTGTCATTTTGGATTCGTCATCCTCAAGCCCGAAGGGGTTGGGGATCCAGCTTACCAAAGAACCTATGGCAAGCTGGGTACTCTTACTGAATGGCGAAATGGGTTCTGGTAAAACTACCTTCACCAGAGAGTTTGGCGCTACACTCGGTATCAAAGAAAAAATTACCAGCCCTACTTTTGTGGGCATGCATGAGTATCACACTGGTGACTTGAACTTTTACCATTTTGATCTTTATCAAGTGAGTCCTAGTATTGAAGACTTTGCTGAATTGGTTGAATCTGATCTGCCTAAAGTTTTAGTTTTTGAATGGTCTGAAAGATTGAATGCTGAGCAGAAAAAAATATTCTCTGGTTTAAATATCCTTGAAATCAAACTCTCTGCAATTAATGACGATGAGAGGCTTCTTGAGATTCAAACACAACCTCATCCTCTTCTTGCCAAGCTGGATCTACAATCGCAAGAAACTTAAGATCTACAGTTCCAATGTTCTCGATACATTGTTTAGCATGCGGTGCGATGTAGACAGTATCGTGAGCTTTGACTAAAGCCGTTTCATTATCAATGTACATCTTACCTTCGCCTTCAAGTATGTAATAAACTTCTGAGGTCTTCAAAGCATGTAGATAAGAGGTTTTGCCGGGCTTCACTATTGCATGCGCAAGGCTATATCTCAGATCTAATTTCTCTTTATCAGGATGAAGAATTTCCCTGAGTATAGTATTGTCTCCAGCGATAAATTCGGTGCAGCTATTGAGTGAACGAGTAAGCATGAAGTTATTGTAACCCGACTTAGATTTTAGTCTTCTTCAAAGCCTCTAATGCTTCTTTACGCGCAAAATCATGATTAACAATAGGCTCTGGATAATGCTTACCCAGCTCGATTCCTGCAGCAGCTAAAATCAAAGGTGGCGCTTCCCAAGGTTTATGAATCCAATCATTTGATAAATTCGCGAGTTCAGGAATCCATTTACGTACATAACCACCATTAGGATCGAATTTTTCTCCTTGAGTAATTGGATTAAAGATTCTAAAAAATGGACTTGCATCCACACCAGAACCTGCAACCCATTGCCAACCCATAGAATTGTTAGCTAAATCAGCATCAAAGAGAGTATCCCAAAACCACTGAGCACCATGCTTCCAGTGGATCAGTAAATCCTTCACTAAAAAAGATCCAACTACCATACGTACTCGATTATGCATCCAGCCTGTTTCCCAAAGTTCACGCATAC
>CAYQSL010000301.1:0-2008 GCA_964420165.1 uncultured Gammaproteobacteria bacterium
CTAAGTACAATTGCAGTACTACTAAGTGTGAGCATAAGACCCATGATCACTACTATCTTCAAGTCAAAACCACTCAGCAAGCCCATTCCAATAATTAACAAAGGTGTTAACAATACTTGCAAGAAACCAGCTTTAATATGACTGGACTTAAATCGCTTCATTTCAGTCCAAGAGAATTCAAGACCTAAACTAAAAAGTAATAAAGAGACACCAAGCTCAGCAATAGCTTCAATTTCAGTTGTTGATTTAATTAAATTTAAACTGCCTGGACCATCAAGAAATACTCCAGCAAGTAAATATCCAACAATTGGACTCATGCCTAATCTAATTGCAATACTGCCAAACAGCAAACAAGCAAGTAGGAGAATTCCTATATCAGAAATTAGTGACCAAAAATCCATTTGTATAAACTGAAATTAAAAAAGTTTGATTTCAATCTTCAATTATACTGGATCCCCAAGCCTTTCAGGCTTGAGGATGACGTTACATTGAAGCTCGACGTAAGCGATCGTTGATGGCAATGCCTATGCCTTTATTTGGAATCGACATTACCGCTATACCTGAGACATTCATAGCATCAAGCTCATGAAGATATTTAAAAAGATTAGCAGCAGCTTCTTGGAGATTTCCTTCTACGCTTAGATTTCTCACAAAAGAAAATCCTTGGGGAATATTTTCAGAACCAAATGCTAAGAGGGCTTCGTTGGGTTGGGGATTATTAGTAGTTAGACGAAGTCTTACATTAGGCGAATAATGTTTATCCATCATACCAGGAGATTTGATTGAAGTTGGATTGCTCCCTGCTTCACTAAAGTTTCGCAGGACAAATCGTTCACTCAAGATGACGACAGCAATTTCCTCTTCCGTAATCACTCCTGCACGTAAAACAACCGGACTATCTGAAGTCAAATCAATCACAGTAGATTCTAAACCTACTTCACACTCTCCACCATCAAGCACCCAATCTAATTTAGAACCAAGTGAGTTCATTACATGCTTAGCACTAACCGGACTAAGCTTAGTTGAAGGATTAGCACTTGGTGCAACAATAGGAATATCTAGTTTCTCTAAAAGGCTCATAGCTACTGGATGTGCAGGCACTCTTACCGCAGCACAATCTAAACCTGCTGTAGCTAAACTACTGATGCGTGAGTTTTTAGCCTTAGGCAAAATCATTGTCAGTGGACCTGGCCAGAATTTCTCAGCAAGTTTAAAAGCAAGTTCATTTGGAACGACATCCTTCCATGCTTTATCTCCAGAGCTATAGTGAGAAATTAAAGGATTAAAACTTGGGCGATTTTTGATCGCATAAATTTTTGCAACAGCTTCTGGATTACTCGCGTCTGCACCAAGACCATAAACAGTCTCAGTAGGAAAAGCTACGACTTCACCTTGAACTAATAGCTTTGTAAGCTTAGCTAAATTTTCTTCAGAAGCTGTGACTAACTGAGACATTCTAGAAAAAGTTTACTACTTTTTTTTAGGACTGAATTTTTTTGCACCATCAGCACTTTTAGCTGCAGGTCTTTCAGGTCTCTTGCTTGGAGCTCTTGCTGGTTGAGTACCAAAGCTTGATCTTCCAGAAGATGTGCTTTTGCTTGAGCTTCTAGCTTCACTTCTATCAGAACTTCTTTTGCTAAAACTTTTATCAGAGGTTCTACCAGCAGAGCTTCTAGTCTCACTTCTTTCTGAACTTCTCGGTGATCTAGCTTCGCCACCAGAAGAACTTCTTGATGAAGAGCTTCTGCCTTCGCTTCTTTCACTTCTTTCCGATCTGCCACCAGAACTTCTACCGCTGAAACTTCTATCGCCACCGCCAGATGATCTACCACCACCAAAACTTCTTCCGCCGCCAGAACTTCTATCAGATCCTCTGCCACCAGAGCTTCTACCGCCTCTGTATTCTTCAGGGCTAAAATCAACTCTTGAATCGAAACTAGCACCTTCTTTACTTAGAACTAATTTTAGAAGTATTGCAGGGATTTGCTCTGCTGGACAATCTATCTCT
>CAYQSL010000302.1:0-2007 GCA_964420165.1 uncultured Gammaproteobacteria bacterium
ACAGTACTAAAACTAAAAGACCAACTCTTTCGAGTAGGTTTTTAATAAATTTGGAGGTAATTGATTGAAAATTTTTTTAGCCATGGCTAACTACTTGTTTGCCACCTTTGCCCGATCCAAAGTCTATAAGACCTGTTGGATGCAAAATTGACATGTACTCGTTGAGATCGTTAATGATGTCCTGAATTTTTTTAAGTTCAGTATCCGCTTCTTTGTAAACGGCTTCAACGTCTTTATACTGTTCTTTAACTTTAGAGACATCTTGATGACCCTGTTTAAGTTTGCCTAGTAGTAAGCCTACTTCAGAGTGTTTGATTGTAATGCCCTTTTGATCTTTCAATCGACGAGCGATTGCAACAAACCTTTTTTTCTCTTGGTCATTCATTGCCATATCCCTATACTATAACCCTAAGCACCTAAAATTTTGCCTAGATTTGAAGAACCGCCTTTGCTTGCATCTGCAATAGCTCCAAGTACATTTCCTGTTTGAGCTACAGTATCAACAGTTTTTTTGAAATCTGTATATAAAGCCCCAACAGTTTTGGATAGCAGTTCTCTGCCCGCTTGGATTGCTCCGGGTGTGCCTTGCGTGCCGCCTATTGGACCTGCACCACCTGTTTTACCTACATTTACATTGTTATTAATGCCCATTTGAATATACCTCCAAGTATATAACTCTTCAGACTTGTACCTTTTGATATTAACTTTTACAAGTTAATCAAGCCTTAAGATTTTAGGTCCTTAAACCAATATTCCCGAGAAAAGGGAAACAGGTTCAAAATCCTATGTTCATACAAAGACTCTTAGGAGTTATTTTTGATAGTTTGTTTAAAATCTAATTTTCGATAGAGCAACTTGCGGGATTACCCCTAGGTCGTCTATTTATTGAACGAACTTTCGTCTACGTGTTCACTTTCTTCGTCGTGTTCGCGATTTATCTTGACTAGAAGGTACGCTACAGTACCAGCGATAACAGTGAAAGTACCTATAATTGCAAGAGCCATACACACGATTTTACCACATCTATTTCATGAGCCTATTGCAAAGTCCCATTGCTGGAACTAAGTAGCAGCTTTTTACTACTTATAATGTAGGTATATGAAAATTTCTAGAAATTTCTTAGTTACTCTTTTAACAACTAGTATTTGCTTGAGCACTCCAGGATTAGCTATGGCTGCTGAAGAGGGGACTAAAACTTCAACAACTTCAGCGACAGAAATTGTGCCTGCTGCAAGTATTGATAGCCAAATACGCACAACTATTAAACAACAAGAAGCAAATGAAGCAAAGGTAACTAATACACCTGATGATCCAAATAAAGTTTCTGATTTCGCTGCATCACCTTTCAAGCTAAACAGTGCTACAGCACAAGTGCCAATTGAAACGCGCTTGAGAATTGAAGTTGAGACTACACTTACTGCTGAGAAAGCAATAGTAGGTGAAGAGTTCAGAGCAAGAGTACTAAATGATTTTTATTTATCAGGAGATTTTCGTAAATTAATTATCCCTAAAAATAGTTGGATTAGAGGAAAAGTTTCTCAAGTAAAAAGACCTAGATTACTTAGCAGATCAGGCAAGTTAGGAATTAAATTGGATACACTCGTAACCCCGCTTGGTGATTATGTTCCATTGAATGCTGATTTAGTGTTTATGGAAGGAGTAGTTAACGCTCAGGGACTTCTTGATCCACAAACAGGTTTTAGCGATAAAGCTATGGAACCAACTCAAAATCTTTTAAGTACTGACACAGGTAAAATCGTCTCAGTAGCTACGCTTGGTGTACCTGTAATTGGTACTCTTCTTGGTGGTAGCGCAATTGCTTTATTCTCACATGGTGATTCGGCAGCAGTGAATGCAGGACAGGAATTGCAAATCGTACTCACTCGCAATACTGACCTAGCAATGTAGAACTTAGCCGTAAAGTCCCATCTGCTGCGTTACGCTCATCATGTGAAGTCATCATTGACCAGTAAGTCAACTCAGCCTTCACATTCCTCGCAAGCCTTG
>CAYQSL010000303.1:0-2006 GCA_964420165.1 uncultured Gammaproteobacteria bacterium
CACAATTTGAGTCTCAGACTAAAGTTAAACTTCTAAACAATGAAGCTAGTTCTGCAGTACAACAAGTATTTGCTGACAGTTTAGTTGATTGGCTTGATAAGCACCCTAATGAGGCTAAGCTAATTGTTAATAAAGCTATTCTTTCTCGCAAAGCTAGAGAAGCTGCGAAAAAGGCTCGTAATGCAGTTCGTAGACAATCAGCTCTAGAAAGTGGTTCAGGAATTCCTGGTAAACTTGCAGATTGTTCTAACTCAGATCCAGATCTATGTGAAGTATATCTAGTTGAGGGAGATTCTGCGGGCGGCTCTGCTAAGCAAGGTCGTGATCGTAATTTCCAAGCGATACTTCCACTTAGAGGTAAAATTCTAAACGTTGAGAAAGCTACTGTTGATAAGCTTTACGACAACCAAGAGATTCAGTCAATGATCCAAGCGATTGGATTAGTTCCTAATGAAGAAGAGGATGCTAAAGGAAATAAAGTTGAAGCTGTCTTGAAGATGGATGCAACTAACCTTGATCTTAAGAAGTTACGTTACAAGAGAATCGTTATCATGACCGATGCGGACGTTGATGGTGCTCACATTAGAACTTTGATTCTTACATTCTTCTTTAGATATGCAAGACAGTTAATTGAAGGTGGACATGTGTTTATTGCTCAACCACCTCTTTACAAAATTGAATACAAAAAGAAAGTTAGATATGTTTACTCTGATCACCAATTGGAGCTTGCTCTTGCGGAGATCGGTGCGGCAGATAGAGATAAAGTTGCAATGCAGCGTTTCAAAGGTTTGGGTGAGATGATGCCTCAACAACTTTGGGACACAACTATGAATCCAGAGACCAGAACTCTTAAAATCGTGAAGATTGAAGACGGTGTTGAAGCAAGTAGAATATTCGACATGCTTATGGGTGATGTTGTTCTACCTCGTAAACTCTTTATTGAAGAGTATGCTGGTATTGCGATGCTGGATGTATAGAATCTATTCGCAAAATTCTACTTTTGCTTTTCTGCATTCTTCAACAAGCTCTTCGGTTGTTAAAAGTTTTCCAGAGTTATTTTTATTGGGAATCAATGCAGTTATTTGAGACTGTTTAATTAGATCATTGATGCTTTGTTGAGTATCAATGATTGTGAAATAAAGTTCACCTGAAATTCCTACAGGACTGAGGCTAGAAAGTCCTTTAGAGAAAGGGTCAGAAGAAGCCATCGCTCCAGTAGCTTTAGAATATAGGATTTTTAAATTTGTAGTTTGTAATCCATTTACTGAGCTTTGTTCTTGTGTTATGGGTTGGAGCCCCCAACCTAGGGCGAGATCCTCATCCTCTGATAATTTATCTAAGGCTTCTATAATTTTTTCTTGATAACCAAGTAGAATGATTTTCAAATTGAGCCTATAGGCAGAGAGAATAGCTCCCATAAGTAGATCTGTAGAAACTGTTTCTTGATCTATGTTCATTACATCAATAGCTAGTTTGATTGATGCATTCTTCCTAAAATTAGAATTCCTGTTACTGAATTGAGAATTATATATTGCAAAAGGTTTAACCCATACTATAAGAGCTACAAAAACAATTAGTAAAAGAAAAAATATAACAAGAAAAGTTTCAGTCATACTTTTCTTCTTTTAGATCAGCATATTTATCTGTTAGTAGTGTTCTAAATTGATATTTAATCCATTTAGATAGAATAATAGTTAGTAATACTGCAAAAATTTCATTGCCATAAGGTGTAGCTGCGATTATTTTTTCTAGCATATTGAATTTACCTTTTTGTCTAATATATATGATATATCTATTGCTTCCTCAAGAAAAGGTATTCCTTTCTTAAGTAGCCAAAGGGATGCCATTACTCTTGGTATAAAATCTCCTGCAAAGTTGAAGCCATTAACAAGTTGATCTAGCACTATTGCACAAAAAGGTGTACATAAAGTGATGCCAATGAGCTTGAAAAGATCAGAACGTAGTTTTTCGTGATTTTCCCAAGTTCTATTCATGAACATCATTCT
>CAYQSL010000304.1:0-1998 GCA_964420165.1 uncultured Gammaproteobacteria bacterium
TGGTCAATGATGACTTCACATGATGAGCGTAACGCAGCAGATGGGACTTTGCGGACAAAACTTACTGGATCTGTTTGATAACGTCGAAGATCGGTAGGTACATCGCAACAACAATCGAACCCACAATACCACCTAAAACTACGATGAATAGTGGCTCCATGAGAGCGGTTAAAGATTCTACTGCGTTATCAACTTCAGTATCATAGAAGTCAGCAATTTTCTCAAGCATAGTCTCAAGCTCCCCTGACTCTTCACCAATTGAAACCATTTGTGTAACCATAGGAGGGAAAATATCAGAGTTACCAAGTTGAGTACTAATTTCTCCACCCTCTTCGGTTTCTTTTTGAACATTGTCGATAACTCTTTCAAGCACAGCATTGCTTGCAGAATCTTTTACAACTTCAAGTGCAGTGATGATTGGAACACCAGACTGTATCAAGGTTCCAAAGGTTCTAGTAAATCTTGCTACCGCAACTTTTTTGATGATCTCACCAAAAATTGGTATGCGCAAAGATAAATTATCAAGAGTATATCTTCCAGATTCAGTTTGATACCAAGATTGAATGCTTCTAACCGTAAACCAAATTACTACCCCCAATAAAATTACCCAAGGTGATCTCAAGAAATTACTTACATCAATTAAAGCTTGTGTGAAAGCTGGAAGTTTACCACCAGTAGAAGAAAATATTGCAGAGAACTTTGGCAATATGAAAGTAAGCATGAACCAGACAACTACTAAAGAGATCCCTACAACGGTCATTGGATAAGTCATTGCGGTTTTGACTTTATGAGTTAATTTACTTCTTGCTTCTAAGAAACTAGCAAGTCGATTTAAAACTTTATCAAGCACACCACCAGCTTCACCGGCTCTAACCATCGCTACGTATAATCTATCGAAGGCATCTGGAAACTTTGCTAAAGATTCAGATAGAGGCACACCTTGCTCAATATCCGCTTTTATTTCACGTACATAACCAGCAAGCACTGGATTTTCTGTTTGATCGATAAGCACTGTAAGTACTCTGAGCATCGCAATACCAGCTTCAATCATTGATGCAAATTGTCTTGAAAAGACCACCATGTCTTTTAGAGAAATTTTCTTCTTGAAAGGATTGAAACCACCGGCGGCAGCTTTTTTCTTTTCGCCTTCTGTTTTGGCAAGACCTTGGTGGTTAATGTTAATTACCCATAAGCCTTGTTTACGTAAAGTAAATTTTGCAATTTCTATATTGGTAGCTTCTACTTGACCAGATTTTGTTTGGCCTTGAGCAGTTCTTGCAAGATATTTGTATTGATTCATTCTTTAAACGAGCTATCTAATATATAGACTGGTAATTTGCATTTTAGTTCATTAAAAGAAAAATCGTCATCCTCAGCCCTTGAAGAGGGCGTAAGGATCCAGATTACAAAAGGACTGGATCCTCACGTCGCTTCGCTCCTCAGGATGACGGGCAGAGTGCTTATTATCTGAATTGTATTTTTGAAGCTTCATGGGTACATTAAATAAGGGCAGATGAAATATAAAAATTTACCAGATTTATTTTTTAAGAGAGCAGAAAAGTACAGTAACAAAGTCTTGATGAAGTACAAGACTAGACGTGGTTCAGATTTTAAAGAATTAACGTGGATTGAAACTAGACGTACAGTTGAAGAAATTGCTGCAGGTCTTAAAAAACTTGGAATAGAAACTGGAGATAATGTTGGTTTACTTTCTCAGACTTGTCATCATTGGATGCCATGTGATTTTGCAATTCTAAGTTTAGGCGCTGTGACAGTCCCTTTCTATCATAATGCTACAAGTGAATCAGTTACTTACATTATTAACCATGCAGAAATTGAAATCATTATAGTCAGAGACAAAATTCAGTTACAGAAAATTAGAAGTATGTGGTCTTCTTTGAAGACTTTAAAATACGCAATCGTAATGGTTGATCTTGGTGATATTCCTGTCAATGATCCGAAAATTTTAACTCTAACTGAAGTCATGAAAATCGGTCG
>CAYQSL010000305.1:0-1996 GCA_964420165.1 uncultured Gammaproteobacteria bacterium
ACGTGCTCGTAGTAAGAGCTATATGGATCATTATACGCAAGCAGCACTCTTCTTTAATAGCCAATCTGAAATAGAGAAATTACATATAGTTAAAGCTTTGCTTTTTGAATTAGGTAAGCTTGAAATGGATTCTATTAGAGAGCGTATGCTTTATCAACTTAGCCAAATAGATAAATCTTTGGCTGATCAAGTAGCAGAAGGTTTAGGAATGAAGATTCCAGCTAAGCTCAATAATCCAGTGAATATGAGTGTTCCAGCAGATGCTAATCCAAAAGAGTATCAGTCAATTCTAGCTAAAAAATCTAAGCCATCACCTGCATTAAGCATGGCAAATACTATTAAATCAGCTAAGACTCGCAAAGTAGCAGTTCTTATCGATGATGGTTTTAATGCTCAAGAACTTAATGGTATGGTGAGTGCTTTAAAAGCTGAAGGTGTGCAAGCTAAGACTGTGGCTACTCATGGTGGCTTAATTAAGGCAGAGGGTGGTGAAACAGTTAAAGCTGATTTCACTTTCTTAACTACTGGCTCAGTTTTATTTGATGCTGTATATGTGCCTGGTGGTAAGAAAAGTACTGATACACTTCTTAAAATGCCGGAAGCAATATTGTTTGTGAATGAAACTTATAAACATTGTAAAGCTATTGCAGGAACTGGAACTGGACTTGATCTACTCCAAGCAAGCTCTTGGGCTAAAGGTAAGGATCTTATTAAAGATGCTGAAGATGGTGTGGTGGCTAACAAAGCTTTTTCAAAAGCAGTTGCTAAGAGCTTTGTAGATGCTATCGCTAATCATCGTGTTTGGGCGCGTGAGAAGAATGATACTATCCCGGCATAATTAATTCCTGTCTTTAAATAGAATTAAATAATCTATCACAGCGCTGATGATGGCAATAATTGGTAAACCTACAACTAATCCTAAAAGACCAAAAACTTGAATGCTTATAAGCAAACCGAAGATCACCATTAAAGGATGGATGCCAAATGCTGCGCTCATAATCCTTGGCGCAATAATCTGGTCTCTGATTATTTGCGTGTATACCAGGTAGACTGAAGCGGCAATAATGGCTTTTTGTGCACCACTAATAGTTAGTACGATTAGGAGACTAGGGACTATCGCTATCCAAGTTCCAAGTATAGGAATAAATTCAAGCATTTGTAGTGAACCTAATAGAAGTGCAAATTGATTGCCTAAGAAAACATAGGTTATTAACATTACTGCTGCTGTTAGAAGAGCAATTTGAAATTGACCTACAACAAGCCCATATAGATTAGAATCAATCCTAGTCTTGATTTGAGCAAAATGCTTCTCTTGTTTTCTTGGGAAAATGCTGACGAATAAATTCCATAATCTTTCTCCATCTAGTAATAAATAGAAACTAATAATCATAGTTAATACAAAGCTAGTGAGGATGTTAATAGATGTTAGTAGTGAAGTTGATACTATTTGATAAAATCCATTCTCCCCAAAATTGCTACTCAGAAGAGAAATAAAATCTGTAAATAAATCACTTTCTTCTGAACTATCTAAGCTATCCATTATTTCGCGCGAGAGTTGAAATTTTTCTGATGTGAGATTAGAGTTTTCTAAAAAATTATAGATTTGAGTTTTTATCAAAGGTAATGATTGAGCGAGTCCTTCACTTTGTTCTGTGAAAATAGGAGAGAGGCTATTACCTATAACAAAGAAGAAAGTAATAATTACTGCAAAGGTAATAAAGATTGCAAGAGCTCTTATTCTAATAAACTTGGTCAGAAGCCTCACTGGATTACTTAGTAAGTAATTGATCATTAATCCAAAAATAAAAAGTATGATTAAGTCTTTTAGTAGTAGTCCTAATGCTATGCACGCAGCAAAAATAAGGATGCAGAAGAAGATGGTTATTACTTTAGCTGCTCTTTCTTGCCATGGATTTTTGAAAAACATACTCTAATTATAGTCGCACCTCCACTTTCCACCATAACCTAGATAATTACAACATAGACTATTATTATG
>CAYQSL010000306.1:0-1973 GCA_964420165.1 uncultured Gammaproteobacteria bacterium
CAATAGGTTTTTGGAGAGGGGAAGCAAGTTATTGGAGACAAGAAATTAACGAAGGTAAGCTTGCAACTAAAGAGGGTAACAAACTAGCATCGTCATCATAAAAGAGGACCAATACTATGTCATCAGTAAATACAACAATAAAATTAGCCAGTGTAGTAAGTGATATAGATGCACTACAGACAGCTGTCAGCGACGTTGAACGCCGCATGGATGCCTCTTTACTTGGAGCATCAACTGAGGATATTGGCGCATTAAGACTAGAATTAGAAAGATTAAAATCATCACTTGGTGAATCCAGAAACTCAGAAGCTTTTTGGAAACAAGAATTAAACGAAAGTAAAGAAGCCAGAAAAGCCCAAGGCGACATCGCTAGAGCTTAAAATTTTTATTCAATTTATGAGCTTTATTAGCCTTAAGAGCTTTATGAGCTTTTTTATGATACATTGCTCTTAATATGGTCAAGAAGGTCATAATCACTGGCGGCACTGGTTATATAGGCTCTAATTTATTAGAAAATTTTACAGGAATTAATATTACTGTCTCTGACCGCACTATTAAAAAACAAAATTTAAAAGATCCCAATCGCTTTCAATATCTAGAGCTAGATCTAAGCAAAGAACCTTTATCTAAGGCATTTGAACTTGCAGTTCAAAACTCAGAAATATTCATTCATAGTAGTTTTCTTGGTAGTCTTGAACAAGAAAAAAAACTTATAAAATTTGTTGCGAAGTTAAATCCTGATATTAAATTTATTTATTTCTCTAGTGCTGCAGTTTATGGTGATCTTGAAGAGGAATATAAAAAAAATCCTCAGGCAAGTTTTTCAGAAGAATCTCTTTGCACGCCTATCAATGACTACGGTAGAACAAAACTTAAGTGCGAAGAATTAGTAAAAAATACTTTTTCTAACTATCAAATTTTACGTATTGCTAATCCTTACGATAACGAAACTAACAACAAAGGCATCTATAAACTGTTTAAAAGCAAACTAGAAAAAGGTGAAAGAACTTTAAATCTCAATGCAGATTTCCCAGAGCAAATTATCCGTGACTTTATTCACATAGATGAGTTATCCAAACAAATTAAGTCACTAATTACTAACGAGCAAACTGGCATATTTAATATCAGTTCTGGCTCCGGCAGAACACTTGAAGACTTAATCCAAAAACTCTGTGAAGATTTAGGAATAAATTTCCAAAGTATAGAACTTAATTACACAGGACATAAAGCTGAAGAAATTAAAGTATCAGTTTTAAGAGCCTATTCAAAAAGCTCCCAGATGCCGTCATCCTCGGATCACGTAGTGATTCGGGGATCAAATTTACCCGAAATCTTCAGTTAGTGAGTCCCCAGCCCTTTCAGGGCTGAGGATGACGTGAGCGTAACAACACAGATGGGACTTTTGGGATAGGCTCTTAGAAAGCCTTATGTGGCTTGCCTTCCAGGTAACTACTATAAGTAATTTTTACAAACTTAGCTTTCTCTTGAAGTTCTTTAATATTGCGAGCACCACTATAACTAAGACCACTTTTCAGTCCCTTAGTCATACGCGGAAGTATATGCCTAACACTACCCTTATATCTCACGGTAAGTGCCACACCTTCTTCATTGATATTCTCAATACCAAAATCGCTCTGTGCCATTGCTGATGCCATGCCTCTATAGCTCTTGGTCATCTCTTCATTCTCATTACGCCAAACTTTTCCTGGAGTTTCTTTACAACCAGAAAACACTGAACCCATCATCACAGCGTCAGCTCCAGCAGCAAGCGCTTTGGTAATATCGCCATAAACTTTGATACCACCATCAGCGATAATAAAAATTTCTTTCCCTGGATTTGCTTTTATAAAATCATCTTTAGCTTGCTTCGCGGCAATAACGGCAGAAAGCTGTGGATATCCAGCTCCAGTTTTCACTCGAGTAGTACAAACAGAACCCGGTCCTATTCCTACTTTGATACAATCTGTTCCCCA
>CAYQSL010000307.1:0-1971 GCA_964420165.1 uncultured Gammaproteobacteria bacterium
TTTAATACTAAACGCAGTCCACACCTTTGGAAATCTAATCCAAACCGTCCATGGGTACTGGCTTTTGGTAGTAATCCTATAAACAATATAGTGGCTTCGATTTTATACAAATATCAGAACGAAACTATTTCAAAAGATGCTTAATTAGCTATCAAAAAAGCCGTGCTCTAGACCTTATATGTTCAGCACATGGCACAAAATCTCACAACTAACCTACATAAATCTCTAGCCGATCAAGTTAGAGAGCATAGCTTCGTTAAAGGTCTCGGTGACAAATTCAACGAGATCAAAGCAAAGCTACCACAAATGCATGACAATGTTAATGCAGAAAGTCTCACTGGGCTCTTCCACGTGAAGAAACGTATCTTGAAAGGGCTAAACAAGAAACGTAATAAATGGAGACTGGCATTAGAATCTCTAGGCTGGGGCACCCTGGCAGATTTACTTGATGCTGCACTCTGCGGAGAGCAGTTGAATATAAAAGTTTAGCGAATGGGCTCGCGAAAAACAAAGAAAAACTCCACTCACAAAAGTGGAGTTTTTTGTTATTGGAGTTCAGTCTGTGCCTTGGTTCTATAAGCTTTATTTTCTTGGCGTGGACGAGCAATTGCTAGCGTATCATTAGGCACATCATCGGTAATAACTGAACCTGCAGCTACTGAACTCTTCTCACCAATTGTAACTGGAGCTACCAATACAGAGTTAGCACCAGTCGAAGCGCCAGATTTAATTACAGTTTCAAACTTCTCTCCATTGCGATGATCATAGTTTGCAATGATTGTGCCGGCACCAATATTGACATTAGATTTAATTTTGCAGTCACCAATATAGCTCAAATGCGCAGCAGCAGACTGATTGCCAATGGTTGAATTTTTAACTTCAACAAAACTACCAACTTTAACAAAGTCAGCAATATCGCTACCAGCTCTAATATGAGCAAAGGGACCTATGACAGAATTCTCTCCAGAAGAGCTTCTTGAGATATGTGAATGAATCACTGTAGAGTTAGCACCAATTTCAGCAGGACCATAAATACTTGCATTAGGTCCAATTTGACAATTCTCACCAATCACAACCTTGCGCTGCAAGAAGGTTCCAGGAAATATCGTTGTATCTCTACCGATATCAACTTCTGGACTAATAATAGTATTGTTTGGATCAATAATAGTGACACCACTTTCCATAAGCTCACGCAAATTAGCTTCATTCATTAATTTATAGACAAGCGCCAAATCCTCTCTAGTATTGACTCCTATAATCTCATAAGGATTTTTCACTTCAATAGCAGCAGTTGAATGTCCTTGACTATAAGTCCAAGAAACCAGGTCAGTTAAATAAAGTTCTTCTTGTGAATTGTTGTTGGAGAGCTTGTTTAAGCCAGGACTTACAGTGCTCCATTCCATGCAATAAAAACCGGCATTGACTTCGGAAATTACTCTTTCTGCTTCAGAACAATCACGCTCTTCTTTAATTGCCATGATACTTCCATCCTTGCGAATGATTCTGCCATAGCCGTAAGGCTTTTCTAGATTGCAACTCAGGATAGTGAGATCAAGAATATGTTCGTGATGATGTTCAAGCAAACTATTTATAGTTTCCGATTTAATCAAAGGCGAATCCCCATTAACAATCAGTACAGTGCCATCATAATCACCAATTGCTGCTGCAGCACACATCAATGCATGACCGGTTCCTAACTGCTCTTCTTGAATCACAGTAGTTACAGGATATGCATGAAGAAAGGATTCTACGTCTTTAGCTTTATAACCACATACAACAATAATTTCCTCGAGTTCAACTTCAGCAAGGCTATCTAAAACCCAAGCTAGAATTGGCTTATCAAAAATTTTATGTAATACTTTGGGCGTTTTAGATCTAAGCCTGGTACCTCTACCAGCCGCTAAAACAACAGCTTTCACCATAGGAACAATTATACGGGGTCGTACCTCCACTTTCCACAATAACCTAAAT
>CAYQSL010000308.1:0-1963 GCA_964420165.1 uncultured Gammaproteobacteria bacterium
TAGAACGCCTAATGAAAATTACTAACTTGAAAGAACTTGATTCTCTAAATCATCTTTTCTATATCACTAAAGCTATCGGAGTAATCAGTGAACTTAAAGCTCTAGGAGCTGCTCCTGGAGACACTCTCAACATAGACGGAGTGGACTTTGAAGTCACTGATGCTGTATTGCTTTAAGAAAACTTATGACGCCTTCGCCTCAGCTCGGCGTCGCGTACTCGTGCCGGCTTCATCCGCCGAAGCAAGCTTCGCGGTATTCGCCTTTACTCGTAATAATCAATCCCCATTGCAGACTTAACTTGCTTCATGGTCGCATGAACTTTTTCACGCGCTTCTTCAGTACCACGTTTCAAAATAGTCATCACTGCTTTAGGATCTTTGGCAAGTTCTTCACGGCGCGCGCGGATTGGGGTGAGCTTAGCATCAAGAATTTCCATGACGTATTTTTTAACTACCATATCACCAAGTCCACCACGACTATAATGTGCTTTCATTTCAGCGACATGCTTCACATCTTCTGCAAAAGCATCTAAGTAAGTAAAACAAACATTGCCTTCAACCTGCCCAGGATCTTGCACTTGCAAATGATTTGGATCAGTATACATTTGGCGAATTTTTTGCCAAAGCTCATCACTAGTATCTTTCAAGTAAATTGCATTACCAAGTGACTTAGACATTTTTGCTTTGCCATCAAGCCCTACTAAACGTGAAAAATTCTCTGGCACTAAAGCCTGGCACTCTTTAAAAACTTCTTGCTTATAAGTTTGATTAAATTTACGCGCAAGCACATTAGTATCTTCGATCATAGGAATTTGATCAGCACCTACAGGAACCAGATCAGCATTGAAGGCTAGAATATCAGCAGCTTGTGAAACTGGATAAATTAAAAAACCCATTGGCACTTTATTCTCAAAATTCTTTTGGCGTATCTCTTCTTTAACAGTTGGATTACGCTCAACTTGATTTAAAGTAAGCAAATTTAAAAAGTACATTGTTAACTCAGAAATTTCTGGAATTTGAGTTTGAATAAAAATTGAACTAAGTTTTGGATCAATACCAACTGCAAGATAATCAAGAGCTACATTTAAAATATTCTCACTAACAATTTCTGGTGTTTCAAAATTATCAGTAAGCGCTTGCATGTCAGCAATTAAAATATATGATTTGTATTTCAAATCACCAGATGAAGTTTTTTCGTTTTGAAGTTTTACACGATTTTGTAGAGATCCAACATAGTGACCTAAATGCAAAGGTCCTGTTGGCCTGTCTCCCGTGAGAATAATTTGCTGCACGAAACTATCATACACTTCTAGAGCAACAAATTAAACACCTAAGCTATAATTAGCTTCATGAAAAAAACTAATATCCTGGCTTTAGTCTTAGTTGCTTTTTTAACTTGCAGTTGTGATGAAGATCTTAATGGCATAGTTGGTGGCAATCCTAAACCAAGCTTACCTGCAGGATATGAAACTCACAAATCACAATTAGAGTCTTTATTGGAAAATTCTTCGAAACCAGCAGTAATCAAGTTTTACGCAACATGGTGCGCTAGCTGCAAAGACTATGCTCCTGCTTATAATGCTGCCAAAAACAAACTATCTTCAGAAGTAGATTTCTTTGAAATCGATATCGACAAGAAGGATAGTAAAAAACTTGTACGCGAACTAAGAGTTTCAAGAATCCCTGAAACAATATTCGTTACTAAAAACAGAAAGAACGTTTCTAGAGAGCTTGGCGCAATCTCTGAAGAAAGTCTTAAAAAGTTAATTCATACTAAACTATTAAATAAATAGAGGCTTTTTCTCAAAATGCCGCTTCGCAAGTAGCTCTGCGGCGCGTTGTCACGCCGCAGAAACCGCTGAAGCAAGCTTCGCGGTCTTCTACTTTACTCGAATTGAAGATAACAGGTATTGACTTTTTAGCTCAAGTGTTATATTAATAGTACCTAGGTATTGAAATCAATG
>CAYQSL010000309.1:0-1960 GCA_964420165.1 uncultured Gammaproteobacteria bacterium
AGAAGACCTCCAGGTCGTGAAGCTTATCCAGGAGATGTTTTCTATCTACACTCAAGACTTCTTGAGCGTGCTTGCAAACTTTCTGATGATCTTGGAGCTGGTTCTATTACTGCGCTTCCAATTATCGAAACTCAAGCTGGTGACGTTTCTGCATACATTCCAACTAACGTAATTTCTATTACCGATGGTCAGATTTTCTTGGAGACAAGTTTATTTAACGCTGGTATCAGACCTGCTATTAACGTTGGTCTTTCAGTATCACGTGTAGGTGGTGCAGCACAAACTAAATGTATGAAGAAAGTTGCTGGTCCACTTAGATTGGGTCTTGCACAGTTCAGAGAGTTAGAAGCATTCGTTCAGTTCGCTTCTGATTTGGATGAAGCTACTCAACAACAAATCCGTAGAGGACAAAAACTAGTTGAACTTCTAAAACAGCCTCAATATTCACCTTTGACTGTAGGTCAAATGGTGTCATTGATTTTTGCTGGTGATCAAGGTTTACTTGATAACGTTGAAACTAGTAAGATCTCTAAGTTTAAAGAAGAGTGGTTTAAATATTTCGCTGTGAATTTTGCATCTATTAAAGAGAAAATGGATCGTGGTGCGGCTTTTGATGATGAAATTAGTTCTGGTCTTAAGCAAGCATTAGAGAAATTCAAGCAAGAAGTATTTGCGTAGTTAATTAGGTCATGACCTCTTATGGAACTTAATCATTCAATTCAGGATAATTGAGTCAAAAAATGCTATTCTAAATAAATTATGGAGAACCTTTTTTCAAGAAGTAGAGCATTAAGTCAAGCTAATCCGCCACGTTTAGTTTCGCCGATAAGACCTAACATAATATTGCCAGCAAAGAATGATGAAGTTAATAGTCGTTTGGCTGGAAGAGAAGGTCCACGTTTTAAGAGATTTCACTCTCCAATGACTAAGATAGCTAAGCCTGCTGGTATCCCTAAAGCGAATCCAATTAGCTCACAAAGATTTTTGCCTAAGCCAGAAGAAATTTCCACTTTAATTTTCACTCGACCTAATCCAGAAGCTCTTTATTACACAGCTCAATTAAAAAACGGAAACGACTTAGAAGTTTTCATAAATCCAGAATATAAATTCACTTTTAGAATCAATATTGGTAATAATAAAAAATTGAGAATAGGATCTAATCATCCTCAGTATAAAGAATTAACAAATTCAGTTATTGCAAGATTGCAAGAACAAGGAGTTGATAAATTTACGGCTCAACTAATGCCAGAAATAAAAGAATATACAAAAGTTTATAACATGTATAACGGTAATCCATGGCTCATACACCAATGGTATGCTTTTCAGCAATATTAAGCATACAAAGCACTAAGCTTACTCTGCTCCGCTGCCAGACTGCTTTTGAAGCTAGTAATTATATTATTGGTACTAGTAATCAAGTAAGGATTTTGAGTTGCATTTAAACGTTGAAAAGCTCTATCGATCTGATCTTCGATTTTACTAATCATAGCTTTGCCGTCTAAAAACTTCTGATAGTCTTTTGGAAAGCCCTTATCGTCGATTCCACTCCAGAAAGTTTTTTCACTATTCCAAAAATCTTTTGCTGCACCTGTAGCAGTGGTTTGAGGGCTAAGATCTCCATAGGCACTGGCTTTGTGATCCGCAAAATTTATTTCATTTTCAGCCGAACTATCAGTGAACTGTCCTAGAATTTTTACTTTAACTGCATCAATTTGTTTACTCGTGGAGCTTAATGACTTAGAGCTAGAATCTCCGCCTTTGATATAGGCATCAGCATTGCTTTCTAGCTTAGATAGTTGTGTTGATAATGCAGCTAGGGTTTGCGGATCTTTAGCTGTACCTAGGGTAGCAACTGTATTCCAGAAGGATTTTTCTTTCGCCCAAAAATCAGAGGATTTCTGTAGGGTGTTTACATCGTCTTTTTCATCCGTTGCTTTAAGTATGGAATTCCGTTTGCCGT
>CAYQSL010000310.1:0-1956 GCA_964420165.1 uncultured Gammaproteobacteria bacterium
ATTCTATAGCAACATCATTTGATGTCTGTGGACTACCATCTTTTTATTTAGAAATTTAAGATATGGATAAAGCTTTTTATAACTTTATAACTGATCCCGATTATCAAATAGTAATTTCTGCAATGAATCAATTTCCTTTTATTGTTGGTGGTGAAGAGCAATTCGATTCCTTACTAATGAATAAGTATCCAAAAAAATTCCTAGCCAAAGGTGGAGCAGAAGGTTTAATGGTTGTTTGCAATCTTGAGAAGGAAGAATCACTAATCATAAAGATTATCGATGGTTCAAGTCGCGCCAAAGCATTTATCGCAAATAAATTTCTAGAGCAATTAAATTGGATTGAGAAAGGATCTATTCCTCTGGATATAAATATTTACAACAGCCGCAAAGAAATTGTTGGCACTTATCAATAAGACTTAAGCTACTAAAGTTTTGTCATGGACATCGTTTGAATCATTCATAAAATATGAAACATCTTTATCTTGGACAATAACTCTAAAAGGTAGAATCGCATATTTCCACCAATTATCGAATCTACTTACATCTTCAATATCTCTATTAGAAGCAATTTGTTGCAAGTCTTGTTTTTGAGTATGATGCAATATGAAGCGATTGAATGAGAAGAATAAGTAGAAGAAATTATCAAACTCACGATCACATCTATCTAACAGTGGCTTGATTTTAAAAGCTTTAAGAACAGAGCTAAATATTGGCAAGACTTTAATCTTATTCAACATCCCAATAGCCCCAAAGCCAGCACACAATAAATTTCTATAATCAGAATACTTTTTCAAATTCTGTTTTTTCCAAAACTCATTTATATTTGCAGGCACTTCACCTGTCAAATAGCTCAGAGAAAGCAATCCCTGTGAGTATTTTTCAAGCTTGCTACTTATTTTTTGTGCAGCACTATGATCCAAAACATTACCAAAGACACTAGTTGCCATAGCACCATAATTTAATGCGGCACTAACAATCCCAACCGGCAAGCTAATAATTTGACTGAAAAGTTTAGAGCGAATATAAAGCCAATGATTCTCAGGTTCTTCTTGTCCAACTTTTTTAACTACAGAAGTTCCTGAAGGTTTATGTACTGTATATTCAGACGACATAAAGGTTTTTATTTTTTCCGAATAGCCTTTATATAAACTGGAAACCAATTTCTTCATTCTTTGATTCTCTTGCTCATAAACAATATTGCTATAAGTATGATTTTGATCAGCTTTTACAAATACATTCCATAAGTCAGAGAAACCAGAACGAATACGATTAACTAGAAAGCCAGAAATATCTTTTACATGATTTTGTTTTTCATAAAGATTTTTTGATAGAACCGGTCCATCATAAGGCACTAAGCTCCAAACAATTTTTCTAAAATCCCAAAAGGTATTAGTGATTATTGTATTTAAATCATCAAAGGCTTGTGCCAATCTAGTCGGCAATCCAAGCAAACCTTTTGAATAAGGGAAGAATCCTTTGAAGACTCCAATCCAAGGTGAAACAAAAGCATTCAAGTTATATACTTTCCTACCAAGAACCGTAGAATCAATATCATCAACGTAGTCCATTGCCACATCATCTGGCTTTGATATATTTTCACCAGGCTGAGCATAGATAGAATACTGACAAACTTCTCTTAGACGATGAGCAAAATCTCCTAGTCGCTTCAGCGCACTGGTTTTTGAATTATCGTGCAAAATATCATTGCTAATAAAAAAACTTATAAATGATTTAAATGCCATCAGTGCAGTACCAGTTGCCGCAAAAGTAAAATTCAAATTTGATTTCTTGAGTAAACTTTTCTTACCTTGCTTTCTAAGAGCTTCTTGAATTTTATTAAAATTGATTTCCTCTTCACTTAAAAAGGATTCCTCTTTTTTAAGTGAGGGCGTTTGAGCTAACTCAGATTTACGCGCCATGGCAGCAGCATCCAAAGACGCACGTAAATGAGCCATC
>CAYQSL010000311.1:0-1952 GCA_964420165.1 uncultured Gammaproteobacteria bacterium
CTCAGTTGGACCACCAACAAGATTGATCAAATGTTTGTGATCTTCAAAAGATATTTTAGAAAATGCTTTTGCCTCAAGCTGAATGCTTGCTGGCTCCATATCAGGGCCGTAAACTGTAGCAGGAACTATTCCTTCTCTACGTAACGCGTTAGGTTTTTTTTCTTCTCTAGCTTTGATTTCTAATGTTAATGCCATAATTTTTCTCTCAAAAATGCAGTTCTCAATGCTAGCAAGTTAAGTTAAATATTTAGGACTTATATATATAGTTTTTATTTTTAAACTGATCCATAAAGCTTCATCTACGTTGTTACGCTTGTCAGGTGAAAGCTTTCTGAATTAGCTTACTGTCTAGGGTAAACCTCCGAGATTTACTATTCATATCACTTAGCACTAGCTTAATTAGCCTAGTTTTTAAGCCAAAACCCAAGGGGATAAAGCCTAAGGATGCCAATTAGCGGAATTACTAGTACCCTCGCGGGTCAGCCAGACCTTTATAAAGGTGCTGCAACAAAAAACAAAGAAGAGTTTTCAATGGAAACTGCTTCTGCCCAAAGAACACATCTAACTAAAGAAAACACGAGTACAAGTTTAGTTAAAGCAGAAGAAAACAAAAAAACTTTTTGGGATCAACTCACAAACCAAGTCAAAAAAACTTCTAACGAAAAAGTAGCCGCAGAACCTGCAAGCTATGAACAAAGACTTAGCCAAATTCAAAAGAAAGGCAAGATACTTTTAGAACATCCCTTACCTTCAGTAATGAAGGACTATCTAAGCGACGTCAAAAGTTTTTTAAATGATGTTCGCGAGAATGCCTATAACGGTCAAACTAAAGATGGAGTCTTTGAGAAACTTGATCTTGCAGATGAGAAGCTTGAAAAACTAGCTGAAAATTTATTACAAGAACAAAAGCCCGAACTTAATCTAGCTGCATCATTAGGTGAGTTGCAGGGATTGCTAGTTGATATTTTTGTGTAAATTTTACTAACTATTCTCCACTAGGAAGAATTGGTCTTTGATCGTCTTCAATAGGAAATTCCGCGCCTGCCCTCGCATCCAATTGTGATGGATCATATGGATCTCTTTCGAAATAATCTCCATCAGTCGAATCTCCACTATCATTATTCTCTAATTCATCAAGAGCTTCATCAGTACCTTCAGGAGCATGAAAGCTACTCAAAAAAACTCTTCCAACATTTTCCTCTGGAATCTGTGCAGCCTTAGTCGTCTGATTTTGTGCCATGGAGTTTGGAGAAAGTTGAATCCTATAATTATTTACTTGCATGATTTCATGATAACATCAATCAAGAGAATACTCGATGACAATTTTCTATGGAATTTCAACAGCTATGACTCCTTCCCGCAAGAAGAACCACTTGCATTTGACGACTTCAGTTGTTGCCGGAACCAATAAAACAAATATCACAGTAATCCCAGAAAAATCTTGGGATTTAGATTTAGCTCTTAACTCATCGCCCACTCAATTCAAACAAGCACTAAAAAAAATACTCAAAACCATAAGTGAAGTTGCAAAGTTACAGCGAAGAAGTTCTAAAAAAATAAAACTACCATTCATTATAGGTCGTATAGATGGAGTTGATCCAAAACATATTATTGAGAAATATCGGACTAAACTAGGAGTATTTTGCAAACAAGCAAAAAAACAAATTAAATTTATCGTAAGAAGATTTTTAAATCCATCATTCAAAGCCGATCTTCAAAAATTTACGAAAGAAGCTGAGGAAGTGAAAAAAGACTTTATGCAAATGAAAAATTCAGCAGAGAATGGAAATCAAATTGCTTTAAAAGCTTTAAGAGCAATGGCAAATGATTTCGGCAAACTATGGGCAGAAGGTCTTAGTAAAAAAAATCTTGATCCAAAGTTTGTCTTAGTAACACATCCTTTAGCTGCATTTTTTGATTGGTTCGACTTAAGAGAAGTTTTTGCTGAAGCA
>CAYQSL010000312.1:0-1925 GCA_964420165.1 uncultured Gammaproteobacteria bacterium
GATTTATTACAATGTAGAACTAAAGATTTAATTAGAGCAGTTACTCATGTAGGACCGCATCGTGATGAAATTGATTTTCTCTTAGGTGGCAGGCTTGCTAAAACCTTTGCTAGTCAAGGTGAGCGTCGTACTATTACTTTGGCATTGAAACTTGCTGAGCTAGTACTTCTAAAAGAAGCTCATGGAGGAAGTCCTATATTACTTCTCGATGATGTACTTGCAGAATTAGATGAAAGTCGCCAAGATTATTTGCTTGATGCAATTGATGATGAGACTCAAGTAATTATTACTACAACTCATTTGGGCAGCCATATTGAGAAGTGGAGCAATAATGCACAAATTCTTGAAGTTGAAAACGGCATAATCAAACAGCACGCCATTAACTAGATAAAATTTTTGAAATGAAAAAGGTTTACAGGAAAACTAAACAAGAAGATCTAATGCCTTTAAAAGGCGTTCTTGATAAGGTTTTCAAGGATCTTAATCTGGATGAGAAAATCTTTGATTACACTATTATGCAGGCTTGGAATGAGTTCATGAAGAAGTCTAAAGGTACTCTTGGAACTCATACTTTTGCTCATAGAATTACTAAAGAGCGAGCATTGGTAATTGGTGTTAAATCAGCCGTAGTTGCTAATGAGTTACATTTCGTGAAGCCTAAGCTAGAACAGGATTTCTTGGATTATTTATATGAGCATCATGATTTGAAGTCGAAGCCACGCGCACGCCAGATTGCCAAACTAATATTTGAGTTAAGAAGTTAGGCGTCATCATGTGGAGCGAAATGGTTCGGCGTCATCCTCAGCCCGAAGGGCTGGGGATCCACTTACTGTAACCTTTTGGTTAACTGGATCCCCAACCCTTTCAGGGTTGAGGATGACGGCACTCGACTACTTTAAAATCCGTGTTCCGGATCCCTCGTCCGTAAAGACTTCCAGTAACAAGCTGTGTAAATTCAAACCATTAAGAATAATAGCTTCTTCCACACCAGATTCAATTGCATGAATACAGCACTCTGCTTTAGGAATCATTCCGCCGGCAATAGTTTTATTCTCTATGAGTTTTTTGGTCTCCGCTAAAGTGAGTTCAGTAATTAAAGATCCTGGATCATTTTTGTCTTTCAAGACTCCAGGTGTATCTGTCATCAAAATCATTTTATTTGCATTCATGCCAATCGCTATCTCTGCGCACATTGGATCGGCATTGAGGTTATAGGCAATGCCATTTTCATCGGCAGCAATAGAACTAATTACTGGAATTAATCCAAGTTTCAAAACTTCATGGAGTAATTCAAGGTTAGTTGAAGTGATTTCTCCCACCATATTATCGTCTGAGACCCCAGGATGTCTTTTTGCCATTACTATGCTTCCGTCTCTGCCACTAAGTCCTAGAGCTTTTGCTCCAGCAGAATTAATCAT
The DNA here is from genome assembly GCA_964420165.1 of uncultured Gammaproteobacteria bacterium. Classification (GTDB taxonomy): domain Bacteria; phylum Cyanobacteriota; class Vampirovibrionia; order LMEP-6097; family LMEP-6097; genus CAYQSL01. The sequence goes on from CAYQSL010000312.1 coordinate 1,419, forward strand.
GGTTACTAGACGGCGCTGCACTTTGCCATGCAGAACCATTTCAACTACTTCCATAGTTTCTTGGTCGGTAGTACGCAGACCATTTTCAAATTTAACTTCTTTGCCGAGTTTCTCTAGCATTTCATTAATTTCTGGTCCGCCACCATGCACTAATATAACCTTGATACCAACGCTGTTTAAAAGAACTAAATCTTTAATAGTGCTTTCAGCAATTTCTTGATTCTTGAGTGCGGAGCCGCCGTATTTAATTACAAAAATCTCACCACTATATTTTTGGATATAGGGTAATGCTTCGGCTATAAATTTAACTCTGGCTTCTGACATATTTATTCGATTTGATTTTTAAGTATAGTATGTTCAAGGGCGATTTTAGCAGCATTCTGTCCTGCAGCTTTTGTTCTGGCACCTTTATCCTTGCCGAGCAACTCATCATCAATATAGACGCCAATCTCAAACTCTCTATCAAGGTCTGGACAAAAGAATTTTAGAGTCTTGTATTCAGTAGAT
>CAYQSL010000313.1:0-1916 GCA_964420165.1 uncultured Gammaproteobacteria bacterium
ACTACAGCATTTTCACGTGATCAAGCTGAAAAGGTATATGTGCAAAACAAAATGAAAGAGAATGGAAAAGAAATTTTTGCACTGCTTGAAAATGGTGCATACTTCTATGTTTGTGGTGATGCAAGACGCATGGCAAAAGATGTTGATCAAGCTCTTCAAGAAATCATTACTGAAAATGGTAAGAACGCAGAAGAATATATTAAGAACCTAAAAGATACTAAGAGATATTGCAGAGATGTCTATTAAATGTCCATCCTTTTCGCATCATTAGGTATAATTTTTGGGTCAATTTATTTTGTAATTGGTGACAATCGAGTTATGCTTGCAGCTTTAGTTGCATTCGTAGTATCAAGTGCCATCTTTACCACCCTTAGACATCGTCGCAAAGAAATCATTAGTTTTCTAGTTTTTTTCTTGCTAATGTTTTTTAACTACAATCTAAGGTCTGATTTTTTAGAGGTTGTCGACTTAGAGCAATATATTCATACAAATCAGTCACAGCTTTACTTTCAGATAGTAAGCCCACCTCGCAATAAAGTTTTCTATTCTGAATTTATAGTTCAAGCAAAGAAAAAAGAAAAAAAATTCAGCAATATAATCAAAGATACATTTCTTCCTTATAGGTTCTTAGCTAAAGCGCCTTCTACTTTGGGATTAGCAGAAGCTGATATAGTTGCGATCAAAGATCTTTCTTTTCATAAATTAGATAGATATAGATACAGAATTTTCAAGAAAAATAAAGTCTTTAATGAATCAGAAAGCAAGGACATAAGCTTTGTGGCATCTGAAGACAATATATTTACTAAAGTACAAAACTCTATTAAGGAATATTTCTTCAAGCATCTTAGTTTCGAGAATGCTCAAATTACCAGCAGCTTACTACTTGGAGCTAAAACCGCTAGTCCTCCAGAAGAATTCTCGAAAATTTCTTATAAGTTAGGTATTGGTCATTTCCTTGCTGCATCAGGCTTTCAGCTAGTCGTTTTAGGCTTTTTAATAAATTCTCTTTTCAAAACTCTTAAATTCAATATTTATGCTACAAATCTAACAACCTTAGTCTTGGTCATATTTTACGCCGGTCTTGCAGGCTTCAGTCCTTCTATAACCCGAGCTGCAATTTGCGTTGCTGCATTTTTACTTCTACAATTAAGTAAACGGAAAATGGATAGTAAAAGATTTTTACTAATATTAGCCGGAGTAGTTTTATTTATTGATCCTTATACTATTTTGGACTTAGGTTTTCAATTTAGTTACCTAGCTACATTAGCCCTATTAATTTGGACTTCTAGTATAGAGAAAAGACTTGAATTCATTAAACCAAAATTCCTCCGTGAAGGGGTTGCTATAACGCTTTCAGTTCAACTATTCTTACTACCTTTATCAATTTATTACTTTGGAAATTTACAGATTTGGAGTATCTTAGCAAATATAATTCTTACACCAATCTTGACTCTAATTACTTTACTCTCATTCTTTGGTGTATGTTTCCTTATAGAACCTCTTTTAAATTTAACTAAATATCTGGTATATCATTCCAATCAATTACCGGGTCTGGATTCTGCCTATGATATGGATTTATCAAGCATGATACTTTTTACTTTATTTATTAATATGCTTGCCTTTGCCATCATAAGACCTAATATCAATACTCCAAATGATGCTGATTTCATGAAAAGCATTTATACACGCTATTACGATGAAAATATTTATCTATTCTTGAAAAAAATATTTGCTGACCCTTCTATGCAAATTAGTGTACTAATTTCTACTTTGGCTCTGCTTTTAGCAACTAGCCTGCCTCCATACAATACAGTTGTATTGCCTATCGAAAATGGTTCAATTAGAAATTTTCCAGCGCTTAAGCAAGTAATGAAGGATAAATCAATTAATTCTCAGTATCTTGATTATCAAGGTTT
>CAYQSL010000314.1:0-1915 GCA_964420165.1 uncultured Gammaproteobacteria bacterium
AGATTTGTGCCTTTCATCTTCCTCGAAATTCTTCATCCAAGTTTCTGAATCTTCTACTAAAGAAATATAGTCATCAAGTTCTGGGCTATACCCAGGTTTGACTATATGCCCTTCGGTTATGGTTAAAGCTGGATCGTCTAAAATCGCTCTATCAACTGCGCTGATGTAATCTAAAACATCATCAGGTATATGTTTCAAGCTGCTTAAAAGTGGTGATGAGATTTCTTTTATTAGTAATGAAATTTGTGTGCTTGCAATTAGTGAGATTTTTAAATTAACTAATTCGCGCGGGCTAATAAGCTCACTGATAGCTCTTCCTGCAAGACGATCAATATCATAAGTGGTTTTCAGGATGCTACGTAATTCTTGGCAGAGCTGTGGTTTAGATTTCAATTCCTTGATAGTGTTTTGCCTAGCCTCAATTAAATCTATATTCAGCAAAGGCTGTTCTAGCCAAGATTTGAGCTTGCGGCGTCCAGGCTTGGAGCAAGTATGATCAATAGTCGAGAAGAATGAATCTAAGCTTGTGCCAGAAAGGCTGGTGAATAATTCTAGATTGCGCCTGGTGTTTGCATCTATCATCATGAACTCACTTACTTGATAAGTTTTGATTACATCGAAGTTCTTAGAACAATTGTTTGCAAATTCACTGCCTTGAGTTTCTTTAAGGTATTCAATAATTGCACCAGCAGCCATTAAGCCATAGCCCTTAGAATCAGCTCCTAGATTTTCTTCTACAAGTTTAGTTACACTATTGATCTCAAATACTGAACTTAAATTTTGTCTTGCAAGATCGATGTCGAAATTTGATTCTGCAAATGCACTAAAGAAAGCAGTTTGTGAAGTTTGAAAATATTGGCTGATATCAAATTTAAATTTATCTTCGGCAACTATTTGTCCCACTTCACGTTTGCCCCTTACGCTAGGAATAAGGATTTCAGAAGGATTGATTCGCGCAAGTTCTTGCTCTAAGTATTCAGCTTTAAATTCAGTTACATAAAATTCCCCTGTAGATATGTCGGTATAAGCAATGCCAACATTCTCAAGGCTGCCACTTTTGCCTTGCTCTGAATAAAGCGCGAGAATAAAATTGTTTTTGAATGAATCCAAAAGATCCATGTCGTTAACTGTTCCAGGAGTGAAGATCTTGGCAATTTCTCTAGGCACTAGACCTTTGTGAGTTTTTGGATCTGCCATTTGTTCGGCGATATAGACTTTGTAGTTGCGTTCAAGTAGCTTGGTTATGTAGGGTTTAACGGCTCTTGCTGGAACTCCTGCCATGGGAATTCTGCCACCAGGATAGTTTTGTTCAGGACGTCCAGTGAGTGTGATTTCTACTTCTCTTGCTATCAATTCTGCATCTTCAAAGAATGCTTCATAGAAATCACCCATGCGAAATAATAAAACTGCTCTGCCTTGAAGCTTCTTTCTGGCTTCTAGGTATTGCTGCATTACAGGTGTGAAGTTTTGTATTTCGAGTGCGGCGTAAGAGGTGTTCATATTATTGCTGTCATCCTGAGGAGCGAAGCGACGTGAGGATCCAGGTTATTTATAATAGCTAAAATTATTGAAGAAAGCATGTTGTCATCCTCAATCCGTAGGATTGGGGATCCAGTTAACCAGAAGATTTTATTAGACTGGGTCCCCAAGTTTCTTTAATGGGTCCCCAGCCCCTTCGGGGCTGAGAATGACGAGGATGACGCTACAAAAGAAAAATACCTCGATTCGACCAAACCGAGGTATTTTTCAAAATAACTTTAAATCCAAAACCAAACAACATCAATCGTGGAGCAGTTTTTAATTGCTGTAACCACCTGAGAGTATTTGAATTTAAGTATGTAATTATAATAGCACTAATTAATTAAGAATTCATATTTTTTTAATTAAATCTTGCTAAGTTATCTTGAGCTAAGAC
>CAYQSL010000315.1:0-1911 GCA_964420165.1 uncultured Gammaproteobacteria bacterium
TCATAATAGTTCGATATTATAATCTTGCCAAAGTTTTCACTCTTGTCGCGTAAAAATCTCGTAAAAGCTTCTAAAGATTAGCCTTAAGATTAGGCTCTTAGGGCAATAATCAATATAATGGTATTTATCATTCGTTATTGCCTTTTAGTTTTATTGTTTTTAGTTGGGATTGCTGGAGTCCATGCGGAGCCCATTAAATTCGAGCAAGGTGGTGCTTCTCAATCACCAGGCATAGTTCCTAAAAACAAATTACAAGTAGAAGCTTTGGCTTTTTCTTATACACATTTAAATAAAGATGCAGGCAACACTTATGAGATTGGTGAAACGCTTTTACGTTATGGCTTGATTGATAATAAATTAGAAGTTCGTGCAAGATTATTTGGTTTGAGTTTTGTAAATTCAGATATTGGAATTGATAATATGAGTTTAGGTACTAAGTTTAGAATCAGTAACGAAAAAGGTTTGCTGCCTAATGCTGATATCATTGTGGATTTTTTAATCCCTCTTGATAATGATATTGCAGCGGATAATTTTACTCATAGCTATAAACTTACGGCTGATCATACGCTAACTAAGAAAATTACTTTTGTAACTAATTTGGCTTTAGTCTTTGCGGGTACTGATGGTCCAAATTCTAATTTCACTAGAACTCAAATACCCTACACTTGGGAATTGGATTATGCTTTGACCAAAAAATTAAGTCTAAACGGTGGTATGTTTGGAAGCTTCTCGCTGAGCGGTGATCAAGGTAACTCTGTTGGCATGCATACTTATGCAACTTATATGTTCAAAGACAATCTTGCAGGAACAGTTACAGTGCTCTATGGCTTAAACGATAATATTGATCCAATTAGTGTAAACACTGGGCTTGTTTATAGATTCTAAAGTAAAGATTTCATTGCTGTAAAAAATACGTAAAAGTATTTCTAATACTGCGTTAAACGACTTTCTAAAGCGCATAATTATAAATAGCATCATGCATATTAATACTCATATAAAGCAACCTATTGGTTTCTTAACTTATATGAAAACTAATAAGGTTTTTCAACAATTACAGCCATATCTAGAAGATAATTCACGATCTAGAGCAGCACTAGCTTTGCAAAGTGAATTTGCGGAATGTTTAGATCCAACTTTCAAAGAGTTGAAAATTCCGAAATTAATACGACATTCAAGTAGAGTAATGTTGTGGATCTCTAATCTAAGTTACATAGCTCTCAGAACCGTCTCTAAGGCTACAGTACATAACAATTGGGGAGCTGCTCTGCAAGGACTTATACAAGAAGGTATTTCTGGAGTGAGCTTGCCAACTCTAACTGCATGGACTATGAACGGTTTGCAAAATAAATTTTATAAAGCAATGAATATACATCCTTTAATCAAAAACTTAATTAGACCAATTATCTCTTTGAAAGCTTGCTCCTCAGTAGTTAAGGCAAGTGACCCTATTGGAAGAAGACTCGCTACTAAAATCTGTGATTACCAGAAGAAATCAATATAGTATTAAGGAAAAGACTAAAGATCTAAAGCTTGCAAAAGTTTTAATAGAACTGGAGATGGCGTTCTGATACACTGAGATCACGTCTATTATCCCGAATATGAATTTTAAATCTCTAAATCTCTCTAAAGCAACTATTCAAGCCATTGATGATATGGGTTTTACTAAACTTACTCCTATTCAAGAAAAGGCTATACCCATTTTACTTAAAGGCAATGACATTATTGGTCAAGCAGAAACTGGTACCGGGAAGACTTTAGCTTTTGCGATTCCTGCAATTGAACAGATTGATTCAAATTCAAAAGAAATTCAAATCCTAGTTCTATGTCCTACGCGTGAGCTTGCTTGCCAAGTAAGTGAAGAGTTTACTCAGCTTATGAAGCATAATCCAAAGCTTGCTTGTGTGCCTATAT
>CAYQSL010000316.1:0-1901 GCA_964420165.1 uncultured Gammaproteobacteria bacterium
TTTCACAAATAAAGTAAAAAGAACTTTCTAAAACTTCTTTAATTCTGGCTCTCGTGAAAAATTTTAAAATATTATCATCAGTTAAATTGAAAATCTCAGCACCAAAAGTTTCCAACCTTATATGCTGACTATTGCCACCTAATTTTATAAGAGGATAACAAAGGAAAATCTTTTCTGAGGAATTGAATTTTGGTTCTTCTGGTTTCATTAGATTAATCAAAGCATCGAAATATTTGTTCTTCTTTTTAAATTGAAAATAGAGCTCTTGAGACTAGATTATAGATTCAAGCTAAAGTTATTGCCTGCCCTAGATCAAAGTCTTCTTTCTATAAAGGATTCTAATGACTCCCGGGGTGGGATCAGCCTACCTCACCAATCGCACTGCATACACAACCAACGAACCTTACGACCGTCGCATCTTTTTTATACAGTTAACCAATGACGGTCGGAAGGTTCTGACTCAACTCAGGCACTAAAAAGAAAAAGGTATGTCTTTCGACATACCTTTTTCTTTTTTATATGGCTCCCGGGGTGGGATTCGAACCTACGACCGATCGGTTAACAGCCGATTGCTCTACCACTGAGCTACCCGGGAATGTGGCTTTCTCAGTTCTAACGATTCCAAGGCACTGAGCTACCTTCTATAGAAAGAAATCGTCTTTCTACAAGCAATAAATGCTCATAGACCAGAAAATAATACCACGAGACTAGTCTAACCGCAGCGCCACTAATACAACTGAATTTAATTTTTATATTTTCCCAAAAGTCACTCAAACCCAATCACTAACTGGCTTAGGCCTATATAATGACTATTAAACCCTGATCTCAGCCATAAACCCTAGTGTTTAGCTAAGACCTAGTCCAAACAATCGGTTTATCTAGACTTTGATAGTCCCATAATGAACAAGACCCTTAAGCAGAAAGTAAAATTTAATGCCAAAGAAATTCAAATTCAGACTACAAGCAGTTCTCAGATATAGAGAGATACTGAAAGACTCACAGGAAGCCAGACTCATGCAAGCTTCTAAGTCTTATAACGAAACTCAGCAAGCCATTTCAGTTTTAGATGATAAGCAAGATCAGGTTTATCAAGGCATGGTTGAGAGTGCGCAACAAGGTTTCTCACTTGTAGATCATTTGAGCAAAGAAACTTTTAACAAAATGATAACTTATGAGAAATCAAAAGAGAAAGCAAGGCTAGCAAAGAGACTTAAAGCAGTTCAGTTCGAACAAAAACGTTTTATTGACTATGCTAAAAAATTCAAAACGATGGAAAAGCTCCAGTCTAAAGCTTTTGAACTATACCAGAAAGACGTGCAGGACGAAGAAAACAAACTATTAGACGATTTAGTTAACAACAGACACCGGGCTCAAGAATAGATATGATGAATCCTCTGGGGAGCTTGAATAATTTTGTTTTCAATAAAAGCAGCATTAATACCGAATTCCAGCACACTGTTAAAAACCCTAATTTAGAAGTAAAAGATTCTCAGGATTCTAATATTTCTTCAAAACAAAATGTTGAGAAGAGAAAAGATCCTGAAGCAGATTATTCAAAAAATAACTTTGAAGATGAATTACAAAACGAAGAGGATAATCTTAAACCTAAAGATCACAAAAAGCCTACTAGCTTCAAAAACGAACTTGAAGATTTAAATAGCGCTATAGATCTTTTATTAATGGGCTTGCAGCCAGCTCCTATTATGCAAGCGACACCAGAAACAGAAACCGCTAGCGTAGATTTAAGTTTAAACATAGATACAAATGCTACCAATGACTCGGTAAATGCGACCATTCTTGCAACCTTAGGCAATAAGTTATCTACACAATCAGAATCTCTAATCAAAGATATAGCGAATATTGATCTTGGTTCAGAAGATGCTATTCAAGACATACTCAAA
>CAYQSL010000317.1:0-1887 GCA_964420165.1 uncultured Gammaproteobacteria bacterium
CCTATAAAAGACCATACAATTAAAAGTTTAGATTTTTATCCTGAAGCAATACAGAAGCAATTTATATTGGATCAAGTTTCTCAAACTTTTCTTATCCCTAAGAAATTTACTTTGCCTCGCGATTTGGCAATGACAATTGGCAGATTGCCTTTAGAGTTATCAAATGTTGAGTTAGCTACAGATAGAGAGCTTTTATTTAAACAGAGACTTGAAGCTGATAAACAAAAGACCATCAACTTTGCAGTTTTCTCTAATAAAACACATAGTCTTGATTTATTAGAACTTAATGATCAAGCTTTTATTAAAGCTGGAACTCAATCAATGAATGGTTCTAGTATCGATGAAATAAAAACTAAAAAACTTATCAAAGAAAACTTTACTTATATTTCGAAAATAAAAAAATATAAAAACGATGTTTACTTCTCAGATTTTCATAAAAGTAAAATCTATAAATTAATACTGCCTAAACAAGTAATGCCAGATGCAACGAAGCCTTTGGAGAAGTTTGACGATAAGAAAGAATATAGCTTAGATGAATATTTAGATCTCAAAAATTTTGAGATTAAAGCATCTTTAGTGGATTTTGCTTTTAGTAATGATGATTCTGTATTTTATGTGCTCACATCATCTCCTAGTCAGTTATTGGTTTTTAGCACTCGAACCAAGCAATTAATGAAGACTATGGTAATTCCGGCAGCTAGTGATGAACTGACTGTTCTATCGCGTAATGCTTCTGAGCCAGATAAAGTTTTCTTTAGATCCAGGTCGGCAAATAAAGTTTTTGTATTAAACTCTTTTGATTACAGCATCTCAAGTGAAATTGATTTGAATAAACTTGATAGTAAGTTTCTTTTTATCCCTCACTCTTTTGCTATTTATCCGGATCAAATACTCTTAGGTTGTGAAGCAATTAGTAAGAACTATAAAGATGGTTTAAAAAGCGGTGGTAAAATTTTGGTCCTTGATGTAATTACCGGTGGCTTAAATAAAATTATAGATTTGGATTTTGTCCCTTATAAGTTACTTAAGAATGATGATAAAACTGCTTATATAGTTGGTTATAGCCCGGATACTTATTATTCTAAATTGGCGAAATTAGATACTCAAAGTTATGAATTAAAAGTCAATGATTTAGGAGCAGATTTCCCTGCAGTTAAATCTTTGGTTATCAGTAATACCGGAGATTTTATTTTAGTCCCAAGCTCTCAAACCCAATTGCTGGGAATAATTGATACTTCTAGTTTTTCTTTGGTCAAGAAATTAAGTATTGAGAAGCCAATTAACATGATCATCGACCTCTAGGGGGTCGTCTAGGGGGTCGTACCTCCACTTTCCACCTTAACCCAGATAATTTTCATATTTCTTCATCTTATTTAGGTTAAGGTGGAAAGTGGAGGTACGACTTGGGTATGGCAAAAAGCATTTATATTCACTTACCTTTTTGTAAGACCAAATGTCCCTATTGTGATTTTGCCTCTTTTGCTGATCATAATAAAAATAGACAAGAAGAGTACATTGAAGCTTTAGTAAATGAAATTGACTTTAGAATGGCTGGCTATAAGCCCGAATCTAATAGTATCCAGACAATTTTTTTTGGTGGTGGTACTCCAAGTGTTCATTCAGCAGAGCAAATAAAAAAAATTCTTGATGCTCTAAAAAAATATTTTAATTTTGCTCGGGATACAGAAGTTACTCTGGAAGCTAATCCTGGCACTATCGATAAATCTAAACTGGCAGAATTTAAATCTATTGGAATCAATCGTATTAGTATTGGTGCTCAAACTTTTGATCCTGATCTTCTAATTAAGCTTGGGCGGGGACATAGTATTGATGATACTTTGCAAGTTATAGCTAATATTCAAGCAGTGAATTTTAATTCTTGGAGTT
>CAYQSL010000318.1:0-1887 GCA_964420165.1 uncultured Gammaproteobacteria bacterium
GTTCGAAAAGCTCCCAGATGCAAGGCTTGCGAGGAATGTGAAGGCTGAGTTGACTTACTGGTCAATGATGACTTCGCATGACAAGCGTAACGCAGCAGATGGGACTTTGCGGATGAGCTCTTAGATTTTGCAAGCTTTAGCAGTGCCTAAGCCACTACCTCCGCAACAGCTTGGTCTAACTTCTAATTGGTTATTAACGTCGACGGCACCGGCTTTTATAGCCTTCTCAGTAGCTAAATCCTTTTCAAAAGAACTATCTACATGACCTGTAAGGGTTACTACACCGTTATCTGCGCTAGTGTCGATAAACTCTGAACGTAATCTACTACTAAAGAATATAGCTCTATCTAAGTCCTTCTTGATCTCTTGATTTGCTTCAATTCTGCCATCTTTAGTGACTGTTCGTTTGTACTCAGCAAAATTTGTAGCTGTATCATAATCAACTGTAATGCCACTAGCTACTTCTCTTACACCATCGATATTATCAGCTATCATTTCTGCTTTCTGCTTCTCTTCAGCGTTATCTACTTCACCAATCAAGGTCACGACACCGTCCTGAACCTGGAAAGAGATATTGTTACCAAGATATGGATATTTTTCATATTTCGATTCGAGGATATTTGCGATGTGGCTATCGCTTGCGACTGATGCTTTAACTCCGCCAAAGCCTGCTGCAATCACTACTGCCATGCTTATTCCAATTAATTTTTTATTTTTCATTTTTTGCTCCTTAATGATGTTAGGTTTTAAACCTTTGTTTAAAATACTATTTAATTTCAATATAAATCATTTTAACACAAATCATTTACAAACCAGTGATTCTTAATAATTGAAAATTCTAATGTCGCGCAATGGATTTATAAGGAATCTTTTAGTACCTCTGCCTAACGTCTCAAATATAGGCGGAGTATAGGTTTTTTGCATATTCCTGATACTAAATCTGATTTTAGGTTTTATTTGAGTACCCTCAACTTTAATAGGCAATTGACCTGCTGGTAAAACTTGATTCATTACTTTAATTTTAAAAGGCATAAAGTTTTCAATTAAATTCACGCTAAAAAACATATCAATATCATTGTTATAAAACATTTTTCCCTCACCATAAGCATTGAAATATTCTGAATCGAAATTAACTTTACTTAGAGTGGCTTTTTCTTTATCCAATATAAAAATACCTTCTACTATATTCAGTTCTTTCTTAGCTTTATTTCTAAAATTAATATTTTTAATACCATCAATGAAATTTTTAATTTCTGCGTAGATTTTTTCTCTATCACCAGTAAGAATAAAATTTCCTCCACCAGAAAGTTCATAAGTTTTATCATGGAAAAACATTCTAATATCAAAGCGTGGAACCCTAGCTTGATAGTTACCATCAAACTCGTTCCCTAAGCACTTCATAACACTTTTCAAATCTGCTTGATTCAACATTCCATGAAAATTTAACTCTGCACTTTTCTTTTTATGCACATTAATATCTAACGTAGAGCTTGCAGCACTTTCATTATTAACATTGACTTTAAGATCAGGAATACGAATAGTAAAAAACTCTGGAGTATTTCCTAAAATAATGCAATTAAACTTCAAAGTAGCATTACAGTTAGAATCTAAGTCTTTTTTTACAAAGATATTCTCTACTTCCATAATTCCATCAAGACATTTATAAGTAGAATTAGGATTAACTTTTATATCATGAATAAAAATATCCCTTAGAAAGAACTTGGTATCGCCTTCTCCGATCTCAAGTGCACCAATTTTCACGCTTTTTAGACTACGTATCTTTTCCAGATCAAAATTAAAATTATGAACAGTTACCGGGGCTGAAAATATCTTTGAAAGCTTTCTGGAAACAAGGAATTCTTTTAGATATATATAAGCTAGAATCAA
>CAYQSL010000319.1:0-1884 GCA_964420165.1 uncultured Gammaproteobacteria bacterium
CATGCTTGCAGCAGCTCTTGCTGAAGGTGAAACTATCATCGAGAATGCAGCTCAAGATCCTGAGATCCTTGACCTTGCGAACTTCCTCAACAAGATCGGTTGCGATATTAAAGGTGCTGGTTCAAGCACTATCCAGATCATGGGTAAAAAGCAAGAAGATTTACACAGTGCAGAGCACGTGAGTATTCCAGACAGAATTGAAGCTGCAACATTCTTGATTGCAGGTTTAATGACGGGTGGAAAAGTTACTGCTAATTCTGTTATAGAAGAAGACTTACAATCTTTACTTAGCAAGTTTGAAGATGCTGAAGCGAAAGTTACAATTCACAAAACTGGTATCGATCTTGATGGTAGAGACCTAGTTAATATTACGGTTGAAGCTGCTAAAGGCAAAATCAAAGCAACTGATATTACTACAGTTTGGTATCCTGGTTTTTCAACTGATATCCAACCGATTTTCTCAGGCATGCTTACACTTGCAGAAGGTACTAGCATCATCGTTGAAAATATTTATGACTCTAGATTCCAACACTTAGATGAACTTAAGCGTATGGGAGCTAATGTTGAGATCAACGGTAAAGTTGCAGTTATCCAAGGTGTTAATTCACTTAGTGCTGCATCTGTAGAAGGTAAAGATCTTAGAGCTGCTGCTGCATTAGTAGTTGCTGCACTTGCTGCAAATGGTAAGAGCGAAGTTAGAGGTCTTAAGCACCTAGACAGAGGTTACGAATTTATTGAAGAGAAATTCACTAGCCTTGGAGCCAGCATTCAAAGAATCGATACTCATGAAATTATGATGGGTACTGAGTCTAAGGTGACTGCATAGGGGTCGCACCTCCACTTTCCACCTTAACCTAGATAAGATTTTATTCTTGAAAGCATGATGTTTTGCAATATAGTTTTGTTGCAATTATTTTGGTTATGGTGGAAAGTGGAGGTACGACTGCTATTTGGTAAAACTTGTAGCCCACTTTGTAAGCTGGTTTGAAACATTGTCAATATGACCTTTGATACTTTGTGTTGCACTGCTGGCATTGGTATCTTGAGTTGGTAGGTCACCAAGCTTCTCAAGGAAATCTATATCCTCGTCATAATAAATTTCATTTCTCTTCATTGCTTGAAGATCTTCATCTTTATCGTCCTTGCCGAGAATAAATTTTCTCAAGCCTTGAGTTAAAGCATTGGCAATCATATTAGCTAGATGCGATACATTGGAACCTAAACCTACAGCGAGGTTCAATGGAGTTTTGATCATAGCCTCCAAAAGATTGTTGGCTTGCTTTTGCATTTGTGAAAGTACTGTGGCGATAGGACTCATTAACCTTCCACCAAGATTCGCAAATGCTCTGTTAACACTATTACTTAAATTAGCTAAGCTGTTTGGAATGAAATTAACAATCTGTTGGAAAATTTGTGCAAAGAATGCTCTGCTTTGATCAATAGATTGAGCCATTAATTTAAAACTATAAGGAACCCAAACTGTTGAATTATATGATTTGATGGAGCCACCGCCTCCACCGCCGCCTCCGCCTTTTTTGCGAAGTTCATCTTCGATTGCTGCACGAGCAAGTAAAGCAAGATCAATTTGTGGATTTATTTGTTTAGCTGGAGCTGGACTGAAAGTATCATCTCTAGCAATTGCGACTCTTGCCGCAAGTGAATAGGCCGCAGAAGGCTGCGCGCTAGTTTGACCTGCATTTGCAGATCCAGCGGGTCCATATCCAGCTCCTGAAACACTATCCATTGAATTACCTAATTATACACCGGGGGTCGTACCTCCACTTTCCACCTTAACCTACATAATATTAATTGCAATGATTTTACTTAACTTATAAGAGATTCATTGAAATTATTTTGGTTATGGTGGAAAGTGGAGGTACGACC
>CAYQSL010000320.1:0-1880 GCA_964420165.1 uncultured Gammaproteobacteria bacterium
AACATGACCTTATTGCCTTGGTCTCTAAAATATTCTGCAATTGTAGTAGCAGTAAGCAAACACTTAAGCCTCATCATCTCTGGCTGGTCACCTGTAGCAATCACGCATACAGACTTCTTCATACCTTCCTCACCTAAACTTGCTTCAATAAAATCCTGAACTTCTCTACCACGCTCACCTACCAGCGCAATCACATTGATGTCAGCATCTGAATAACGCGAAATCATACCCATGAGAGTACTCTTACCAACGCCCGATCCAGCAAAGAGTCCAATACGCTGACCTTCACCGAAAGTCAAAGTTGAATCAATAGTTTTTACTCCTGAAGAAAAAACTTCTTTGATCCTTGGTCTACCGTAAGAATCTGGTGGAGTCTGTTCAATGTCTCTGAATTCTTTATAGGTTGGTTTTGGTTTATGATCCATTGGCTCACCAATGGCATTTATTACTCTGCCTAGAAGCTCGTTGCAGAGCCCAACTTGCATGGTTTTATTAGTTGGATAAACTTTACAACCTTGACTTACACCCTTACCATCTACAAGTAAAAGTAACAAAGAAACTTGTCCTCTAAAGCCAACAACTTCAGCAAGTTTTTCTTCACCACTATCAATAACTATTCTGCAAATTTCACCGATCTTTGCTCCAGGCAATTGTGCTTCAAGCAAAAGTCCTACAACTTTACTTACATAGCCATACCACTGACGAGTTTCTAAATTTGTAAGTTCTGCTTTGCAAATTTGATCTAATTCTTTTACTGTGTTTTGAAAATTTTGTACTTCAATATCTTCTGATTGTTTAAGTGTTTTATACGTCTCCAAAATCAAATCTAAATTAGCCGGATTCTTCGGAGCTAATTTGGGCTTGAGGGGTGGAGGATTGCGCTTAGAATTTGGATTATTTAAGCTCATTAACTTATCTCTTACCCATTTTAAAGCTCAAAAGTTATAAAGCAGCTAAGCATTAGGTAAAACCTCTATTATCTTGACATGTTGATCTAAAATATATTATGATCACCAGGAAATGGATGATTTAAATTTCATAGCTCGCAGTCCAGGATTTAGAAACTTTGAATCAAGCCTTCCGAAAGGAGATCAAATTGGTAATGATGATGATCCTGAATATTGGGCTAAAGTATTTGCAAAACGAGAAGCTACCCAAATCGCATCTCAAACAGAAATTCCTCCTGCCGCTAAAACTAAACTTAGAGAAAAACCTATTCTCATTAAAGCTTTACATAAAAAAACCACAAAGCGAAAGAGTCAGTTTGCAACACAGCAAATATATTCTCCAGAAACAGGTAAATTAGAAAAAATCAGAAGAGCTATACCAAAAGGTAGTACTGCTGAAAGAGAAGAATATTTAAACCGCTAAACTTTATAAAACTAAACTTGTGGGAAGTACTCGATATGTTCGCCTTCAACAGTAACAATAGCTTTCTTGCTATCAACTGGAGCTTTGATACCTTTCTTAGTTCTTCTTGCTTTACCGAAAATTTTACCGATATTTACTTTTAGAACTTTGTGATCAGGAAAGAATTTAGCAAAAGCTTCTTTCACATGGTTTTTAGTAGCCCACTCAGGAATTTCAAAAGTGAATTTTTTGCTTTCTGTAGCTTGCACTGAACTCTTCTCAGTGATTACAGGTCTTTTTAAAATATCTTCTATTGTGTGTGCCATTTTTTATTTCCTAAATTTTGTTTTGTTCACCGACTTGCTTTAGCGAAGTAGGGTTACGCTGCTTCCGCCATCATTGCATCGAATAGTTCTCTTTGGAACTTCGCTGATTCAGCAACTTCCATAAAACGTTCGTTGATTTCTTCTAACGCTTTCACGCTAGCAATAACTTTATCTGCTTTAAGAAGATCTTTAACGTTCAAACCA
>CAYQSL010000321.1:0-1870 GCA_964420165.1 uncultured Gammaproteobacteria bacterium
CAGCGATATTTGCTTCATCCCAGAGAGTTAGATTTTCAGCAAAATCTCCACAATTCAAAAGTTCTAAGATAGTTTCTTTGCTTTGGGTTAAATCCAGACCCTTTAAATTTAGCTCCAGTTCATGTAAGGCTACTTCGGCAGCATTTTTGGAAAGGACTAGATCAACTTTAAAACTGTTTTGCAGAAAGAATTTTAGGAAGGAGAATCCATAAACTGCGCCGCTGGCGCCGCTTATGCCAAGTACTAGTGGTAATTTGATTTGATCTTCTGCAGTCATTAAATATCTGATTATAGAGCTTTGTAGTTATCTGAATAACCATTTCTACAAATTAAAGTTAAAATTATATATTCGAGGTAAAAACTTCAGCGCATATCAAATGAATTACTATAGTAAGGTAACAAGTTTTAAGGTTTTACAAAATAAAATAGTTTTCTGTGAGTAAAGTAACTAAAAATGATCTTATAAAAATTGGGTTAACAACATTGATTGGTTTGTTGGCCTTCTCTTTGATTGTTTTTTGGCTCAAAGGACATAAGATAAGGCATTACGATCAGTTCACTTTTTACTTTAAAAACGTAAATGGTTTAGAAGAAGGCAATGCATTGAGATGGAATGGTCTTAAGATTGGTGTAGTTGAAAAAATCCGTCCTGTACAGGAAAGTTTTACTCAAGATTCACTCCCAGCAGATGTTTTAATTGAGCTTGGTAAGAGACATATGGAGAAAGCACAGAAAATGCTTACCTCCAAAAAACTTGAAGATTTAGTTTCTGCGCAAGAGAGTATTAGCCAAGCACAATTAGAGATTGCTTTAGGTAAGGCAAGTAGTTCACAAGCTGATATCAAAGCTGGTCAATATGTGGCAGTAAATGTTTTAGTAACAGTTAAAGATATACCAATAGGTCCTTTAAACCAAGTAACCATAGTACCTTCAGGACTTATAGGACAGCAGTATGTTGATATCGCTACTGTTGATATTGATGATGATTATATGAAAGAATTCGGTTCTGATAAACCACGCTTCGTAATGCTAGAGCCAGTTAGATTAGATACTCTTATTAGAGTGAATGTGGAATCTGCTGAGGCAATAACTAATTTCACTAATAGATTGAATGCATTGTTTGATGATGAAGATGCAGAGAGACTTAGACTTCTTATAGACTCAGCAGGTAATATCGCTGCGGATCAACAATTCAAATCAGATCTCAAACAGACAGTGAATAACATCAATGAGATTACTACTGATTTCAGTATTTGGAAGTTTATGTTCCCTAAAAAAATACCTGGAACGAAGTCAGTTCAAGGCAGAACCTATCATCCAGTTAAATAGGTCTTGAAATCTTGTACAGATAAGTGCTAGTATTGCTGGCATTATGGTTTCAATGGCAGATATGGAGAGGATGGCTGAATGGGGGATGCCAGATAGAAGGGAAAAAAGAATCCCTCCTGCTGAAACAATTAAACAAGGTTATTTTAGAGTTCAACCTAAGCAAGTACCTCCAGGCTCTAGACCTGCTGCGGAAAGGCTTTCAGAGTTTTTTAAAGATGATCATGTGAGAGTGGATCAAAATGGAAATATTGTGGATCGTAATTTTGGTACTATGCAAAATTCAGATCCTACTCCTGAGCAAGTAGATGAGCATCAAAGATTTCTATTAGAGCAGCTCCACAGCTGATTATTTCTCGAAATTTATCAAAGGAAACTGTGCATTTCTTTTCTTAATCTGGCAAGTATTCTTTCCTGTGCCGCCATTGATATAGTTTGGTAAATTTTGTTTCATGGGGTCCGCTAGGTTTAAATCATCTGCAATGAAGCTATCATCGCCTCCTCCTAATTCGCAGTACAATCTTCTAAAAGAATTTTCATTAGT
>CAYQSL010000322.1:0-1854 GCA_964420165.1 uncultured Gammaproteobacteria bacterium
TACTTTTACCAACACGAATGTCTGGAGAAGCGGAGGAAGCAGAAATGCCAATGTCTTTCGCGAACCTGTATCAGAAAGTAAAGCACCTCTATCTAAAGTAATAACGCGTTGGCCAAACTGTTCTACGATTTGTTGATTGTGCGTGCTAACTAGGATGGTAGTTCCACGCTCAGCAACTTTCTCCAAGAGTCTGAAAATTTCCAAACTGGTTGCAGGATCCAAGTTACCTGTAGGCTCATCGGCTATTACTAGAGGTGGTCCTTGAACTATTGCTCTTGCAATACCAACTCTTTGTTGCTCACCACCAGAAAGTTCTGAAGGTAAGTTAAAAGCTCTTTCTAAAAGTCCAACTAACTTGAGTGCCCCTGAAACTCTTTTTTGTATTTCGTATTCTTCTGCGCCTAAGCCTCTAAGAGCGTAAGCAACGTTTTCGAAAGCTGATTTGTGCGGCAGTAGTTTAAAATCTTGGAAAATAATTCCCATTCTTCTTCTTAAATAAGGAATCTTCTGGTGCGAGAGTGAACTAACGTCAATATTGCCGATTATTATTTGACCAGCGTCAGGGATTTCCTCGCGGTACAGTAATTTCATTAAGGTAGATTTGCCAGCTCCGCTAGCCCCGACTACTAAAGCCATCTCACCTGCGCCGATCTCCAAATTAACATTGTCTAGAGCGCAGATATTTCCGTAGGTTTTAGTGACATTTTTAAGCTTAATCACTAGGGTTTATTATACTTGATGAAGAGTTTTTAGGGGAGAATGGCTATTATTTTAAATAGCTTTTTCTTACGACCCAGAACAAGATCCCAGCATTAATCACTGAAACTATTGCAGTTGCCATCGCCATGCCATTGAGTCCATAAAGTGGTACTAGGAAGCTATTTAGAATGAATTTGAGAACTATGGCCACTAACATTCCATAGAAAGGTGCTTTGCTGTTGCCAAAGCTATAACAAACTCGCGTATAAGTATCGCGAATGAAATAAGGAACGATTGAAAGGCAAAGATAGAAAAATGCTCCGCTAACCATCATTGTAGATCTCTCATCAAAAGCTCCCCGCTGGAAAACAAGTCTAATTAATTCATCTGACCAAATCATGCCAATAACTATTGCTGGCAAACAAAGCAGTGTAAGTGAGAGTAAAGATTTCCTAACCAGTCTTTTGATTTCAGGAATATTGTCTTTGAAAACGAGTTCTGAGATGCGAGGAAATAATGGGACTAAGAAACCTGTAACCAAGACCCCGAGCGGCATTTGTACAATACGATTAGCCAGAGTAATTGCTGTCCACGAACCTTCTGGTAAGCCTCTGCAAAAGAAACTATCTGCAAGTACTACTAACTGGCTAATAAGAGTACTCATTAAAGTTGGATAAAGTAATTTATAGTACTCCTTGATATAAAGATCTTCTGGTTCGTGATCGGTAGTTTTCATCTCAGGGCTAGCAAAGATTTCTTTTTTAACTTCTGCAAATGAGCCGAAATTTACAACCAGCGAGAGAACCCCACCAATACTGGTTCCTAAGGCAAGCGCAAGTCCACTGTAAGCATCTCCCATAAAAAACACAGCTACTATAAGTGCAATATTTAGAATCGCAGGAGATAGACTCGGTGCATAGTATTTTTTGTAGCAATTTAAAACGCCATAGAGAATTCCAATTGGCGCGCAAATAACAATAAGCGGTAATAGGACCTCAGTATTAGTTAAAGTGAGCTTGAAATACTCGACCCTATTTGGATCAACGAAAATTTTCAGTATAGGCACTCTAACAAAGAAACAAATTATGCCAACTACTATGGAAATAATGGAGGCTTTAATCAAAAGCTTCTTACTGAAAAGCCAGGCTGTAAGCG
>CAYQSL010000323.1:0-1849 GCA_964420165.1 uncultured Gammaproteobacteria bacterium
TTATCTACGTGGTGCTGCTAAGTCGTTTGGATTTGTAGCGGCTGTGGATTTACCGTCAACCATTCCATAACTAGTGGTAAGCATAGTAGCCATATCTCTTCCAGAATTAACTAGTTGAGCCATTTCTTCTGCGCTTACGCTTTCGCCTCTTGCAAGCCTGTCTTTAATATCTTTTACATCTCCAGCGAAGTCGTATATTGATTGCATATCCTCTTTGGTAATTCCTTTGAGGTCAGAGAAATCATTTTGAGGTGCGTTGTATATTGCCTTCAAGTCGTCATTGAAACTTTGGAAATTTGGATCATCTGTTTTCCTATCAATTTGAGCTAAGTTCATTTCAATAGAGTTGAATGGTACAGAAGCCACTTGTTCAAAAGCACTGCCGCCTTTAGAAAGCATTTCAGATGTATTGGCTGTAGACTCTAAAAGAGTTGCAATGTCTGCATTAGTCACAGATTCGCCCTTATCGATCTTGTCTCCAACGAGTAAGAGTTGATACAGTGTATCCGACATTTGCTCTTTGTCATCTGCTGTAATTCCATCGAGGTAAGTACCTTGTTGGTTTGTAAGTGAGTCCTTGCCGTTGGTAACTTGAGTGATCAAAGCTTGATCTACACCGTTCTCGCCTAAGAAATTAAGTACCTTGTCAAAGCCAGCTCCAGCATCTTGGAAAAATTTATTAGTGCTAGTAATTGGTGGAGGATCAATGTCCGTAAATTCTTTCATTGAATCATCTAGAGTCTTGAGTGATCCTTTAACGGATTTCCAGAATTCTGATGTCTCGCCAGATTCTGGTAATGTTCCATATAATTTTTCAGTATTAGCTACTGCAGAATTTAATTTATCTTGGTATGCACTGCCTTTCTGATCTGTTTTTGGATCAGCAGCAAGTTTCTTCAGATCTTCTAATTGTTTAGTTAAATTATCCATTTCACCTTTTTGATCCGGTGTTAATGCTTCTGCTGCATTTTTCTGAGCTGTTAATTCGGCAGCCTCTCCATGAGCTGCATCTACGGCACCTTGAGCTTGTTGAATTTGGGTGTCAGCAGTTCTTACTTGTGAAGTAAGTTTGTCTTTTTCTGCTTCGTCTACGACTTTAACTGTCTTCTTGCCTTTACCTCCAGAAGTTTCTGTCTTCATTGGTGGTGGTGATAATTTGTCTTGGGCCTCTTGTTTAGCTGTTGATGCAGTGTCTAAAGCTTTGGTAGCACTATCTGCACGCTTATTGGCTTCTTTGATTTGTGAGTCTAAAATTAGCGATTCACTATGACTGCTGTCAGACTTTGTAGCTTTCTCTGTTGCCTTGGTGATGACAGAACTTAAATCAGTTGTAATTGTATTAGACATAAATAACCTCAAACTTTTTCAGTTGATATTTTTTTGTAACTTGTTCAGTTTAAGGTTAGGTTATGAGTTTGAAATCTTGTGAAATAGTGGCTTAGAGATGCTCTCAGATGCCGTCATCCTCGGATCACGTAGTGATTCGGGTCGTCATCCTCAGCCTGAAGGGCTGGGGATCTAGTCAATTGAAATAGTTAATAGAACTGGATCCCCAACCCTTCGGGTTGAGGATGACGTTTTAAAGTACACTTTCGCTGTTGTCGTAGTATGAAGCTTTATTCCAATCCTTATCCATGTAAGGCAGATCATTGATGACTTCTTCTAGCAAAGTACTGATACAAGCCAGTGAATTTTCTTCAACTATTTTAATAGGAATTCTTTTGCTTTCAGAAATTTGGAAAATCTTTGCATCTGGCTGAGCATAACTCTTCAGAGCAAAAATCAAATCAGCTTCATCTAAAGTATTAACTATAGAAAAATCTACTTCACTACTGGAAGCAAAGGCTCT
>CAYQSL010000324.1:0-1847 GCA_964420165.1 uncultured Gammaproteobacteria bacterium
GGTTTGCTTTCTACGCAAATCCCTCTAGGACCGAGATCTGGCAAGCATGCACTTAAATCTAGATTAGAGCAACTTGGCTTTAAGAATATCACTCCAGAAGCTTTACAAGAAATTTACGATAAATTTATCAAGCTTGCGGATAAGAAAAAACGTGTTGATGATCGTGATCTTGTAAGTCTTACTACTGATAAATCGCTGGGTAGTGAGATTCCTGTGATTTTTGAACTTGTACATGTGCAGGTGACCTGTGGCTCTTCTGGCTTGCCGACTGCAAGTGTGATGCTCCGCGATCAGCGAGATAAAACAAATTTACTAAAAGGTGCAGAACTAGGCACTGGTCCAGTGGATGCTATTTGTAAATGTATTCGTAAGCTGAGTAAAGCGGAATGTACATTGATTGAGTTTTCAATTAAATCCGTAACTGAAGGCATTGATTCCTTAGGTGAAGTTATAATCAGAATTCAAGACGATAAGACTAAGGCTATTTATAGTGGACATGCGGCAAACACAGATATACTCTTGGCTTCAGCGCTTGCTTACCTCAAGGCGATTAATCGCTATTATGAGAAACGTGAGAGTGCGAAAATAAATCCACAGGCGGCGAATGTATAGTTCTCTTTATTTAAATCGAAGTAATTTTTTCACAGTTCAAGGCTTGCGAATGTCGAGGGACTGGAGTTTACTTGGAGTAAATGAGGATACTGAGGCATGAACGTAACGCAGAAATGTGGGAGTACAAGTTTAGTTATTGCAGTAGATGGTCCTGCAGCTAGTGGCAAAAGTACCGTAGCTAAGCTAGTTGCTGCAAAGCTAGGAATGCTTTATATAGATACTGGTGCAATGTACAGAGCTGTGACTTTGGCTGCGTTAGAAACCTTAGATCCAAGTTTATCTAAGGCTAACTATACAGATGAGCTGACTGAGAGTTTCGTAAGCTCTTTATTGCCGACACTTAATATCGAATTTGACACTGGTACCAAGAATGTTTTACTGAATGATAGAGATGTTAGTAAGGCTATTCGCAATAATCTAATTAGCAAGCATGTGAGTGTGGTTGCTTCATACAAGGCTGTTAGAGATAGACTTGTGGCTTTGCAGCGAGAAATAGCTCATGGTCAAAGTGTAATCATGGATGGGCGTGATATTGGCACTGTAGTTTTTCCTAATGCTGGTTTAAAAGTTTTTATGGTTGCTTCTGCTAGAGTCCGTGCAGAAAGAAGGTTAAGAGAGTTGCATTCTCGTGGCGACAATATTTCCTTAGATAGTTTGGTTGAAGAAATTGAAGAGCGTGATCGCCTTGATTCTACTCGTAAAGAAGGACCTTTAATAAAAGCAGGGGATGCTGTAGAACTAAATACTGATGAGCTTAATATTAATCAAGTCGTTAATAAAATTCTTGATTTATTGAAATAGTGTTCTAATAAGTAGCTTAGAAATTAAAATCAAGACCTAGATTTTCATCTTGTTTCTCTATTAAATAAAATAATTTATCGCCATTATTTTTTATTGCTTCTGTTTTTACTGGTAATGCCTTGCTGTTTGAAATTCTCTTAGGTCCTTTTAACCTGACTTTTAATTCATTAAATTCTTTTTTTGTATTAGGAAGAGTTTCAACTTCTTCTAGTTTGATAGTTTTAGACTTAGTCTTGAAATAATAAAAACCTATAATAAAGAGAATCGCTGAGATAAGTAGAAGGCAAATTATTACTATTGTGGCTTTAGTTCTTGTATTTGGAATTTTTACCATATGGTTTTTGTTTAAAGAGTCGTTGATATTAATTAATTTTGGAAATAATAAATTTATTGAAGAGCCTTCGCCAGCAAATGTATCAATTTCAATTTTACCT
>CAYQSL010000325.1:0-1797 GCA_964420165.1 uncultured Gammaproteobacteria bacterium
ACTGAAGAACTAAAAGGTATTGTGATCATTATCCTTACTGCCAAAGGGCAAAGTACAGATAGAGATTGGGCTAAATCAGTTGGCGCTGATTTCTTTTTCTCTAAGCCATTTAGTCCTTTAGAGCTGTTAGAAGTAATAAAAAAGATCGCACAAGGTTAGAATTAGTACTGCGCGGATAAAGAATGAAAATTTTAGTGATACACGGTCCTGATTTAAACCTGCTTGGCCAAAGAGAGCCAGAGCATTATGGTAATTTGACCCTAGAGAATATCAACGAAAAAATCACTAAGTTTGCTGCAAGCAATAATGTTGAGATTAGTTTTTTCCAATCGAATATAGAAGGTGAACTTGTTTCTAAAATCCAAGAAGCCGGCAAAAATCATTTCAACGGAATAGTCATTAACCCTGCTGCTTACACTCATACTAGTGTGGCTATTAGAGATGCAATTTCTGGAATTAAAACTCCATGCATAGAAGTACATCTATCAAATGTTTACAAACGTGAAGAGTTCAGACATAAATCACTAAGCGCGCCTGTATGTGTAGGGCAAATTTGTGGTTTTGGTGCTGAAAGTTATATTCTTGCCCTAAAAGCATTTATTGATGGAATCGATTTAATTTAATGGCTTTAAAGACAATTGATCTCAGTAAAGAAAAATTTCTCTTCAAAAGACTTAATGGTGGCGATTTAGTTGTTCTAAATTGCTTTCCTAATACCTATGAAGTGGGTATGGCAAGCTTGGGTTACCAAACTGTTTTTAAGTTGTTTGCTTCAAGCACTAAAACCCATACTTATAGATACTTCACTGATTTCCATGAATACCATCCTAAAGAAGTCGATCTAATTACTTTTTCAATTTCTTGGGAGCTTGATTTTTTCAATGTACTTGAGATTCTTCAGCAATTGGGTATTCCCTTTAAAGCAAAAGATCGTGACGCCTCACATCCTTTAATTTGCGCTGGCGGTCCAGTAGTAACAGCCAACCCTGAACCTTGGGCAGATTTCTTTGACTTCATTAATATCGGTGATTCGGAAAACAACATAGATGAAATCATCGATACTGCTCTGGTTTACCAACAAAGCTCTGCTAAAGAGAAGCGTGATCTTCAAGAATTTACTAAAGTCCCTGGAGTCTATGTCCCTAGTCTCAAGCAAAAATTTGTTGAAAGACAAAAAAGTAAATCAAATCAACTGGCATCTAGCTCAGTTGTAACCTCAGAATCATGCTGGCCAGATGTAGCTTTGATTGAAGTTGCCCGTAGCTGCCCCGAGATGTGTAGGTTTTGTTTGGCTAGTTATTTAAGTTTGCCTTTTCGTGTGCCTGATCTAGAAGAAGATTTAATACCTAAGGCTAAATTGATGCTTGAGTACACTAATACCCTCGGGCTGCTAGGCGCCAGCGTGACTCAACATCCAGAATTTATAGAGCTACTTAAATTCCTTGCTGCTCATCCAAGTAAGCCTCAAGTACAGGTAGCCTCTGTAAGAGCCAGCACCGTGACTAAAGAAATGTGTGAACTTCTTCAAGAATGTGGCGTGAAGAACCTTACTATCGCTATCGAGAGTGGTTCTGAGCGCTTAAGAGATATCATCAATAAAAAACTTCCACAGGAATATATTTTCTCTGCAGCTAAATATGCAAGCGAGGCTGGAATTAAATCTGTAAAGCTTTATGGCATGGTGGGTCTGCCACATGAGACTGATGAAGATATTGATGAAACTATCAAACTTCTAAGTGAACTCAAAGCACAAAACAAAAAACTAAAAATCATTTGGGGTTGCAGCATCTTTACACC
>CAYQSL010000326.1:0-1776 GCA_964420165.1 uncultured Gammaproteobacteria bacterium
CAGAAGCGATGGTTACGATCCAAGTAAGCCATTGTAATGGACCTAGTTTGTACCAAGTATTTTCTACTTGTTTGTCAACAAAAGTTTCATCAAAAAAATCTATATTCTTCAATTTATCCATGAAGAATTTTTTCACATCATCTACAGAAGGAATAGTAAAAGCTGGCATTTAGGATATACCTCCTGACTCAAGGTTCTTGATAACTAAACTACTATCAGCAACTTCAAAATTAAATTTGAAAGGTGATCTCGGTGCTGGACCAGAAACTACTTTACCTTTGCCTTTAGAATCTTCTTGCATTGGATCATAAACAGAAAGGTGACAAGGACAAGCAAAAACTTTTTGACCAGGATTTGGCTTGTAGTTATAACCAGCAGCAACTTCAGATTCTTGAGGAACGAAGTTAAACACACATCCTAAGTGAGGACAAACTCTTGAGAAAACCACAAACTGTGCTTTTCCTTCTTTATCATCAAGAGTTCTAACAGCCGCTCCCGGAATAGTTTTGATTTGCTCTCCGACTGCAGTATATTCTCTATTAGCTTCTTGGAACATAAAGTATTTGAAAGACCAAGGCTCAGGAAAATCGCTTACAGGAAATTGAATTTGCTCTACTGCTACAGGTTTATCAGGTCTTTTGAAAACTTCTGCCGTAGCAAGTGGACCAGAACTAGGTTTGAGGTAGCGAACAAAAGGCGAAATAAATAAAGAAGCAATTGCACCTACTACTGGCACCGCTAATATCGCTTTTATAACATCTCTTCTATCAAATTTCATAGTCATCTTTAAAGTAAACTCCGTAAATTATTTTTTATTTGAATTCTTGATTGACTCTTTATACTTTTCGAGTTTTTCTCTACCAATATCCAATCTATCAGTTTCTTGCGTAAAACCAAACTGTCTTACATATCTAACTAATTTCCAAATCATCACATCATCGAAAGCAACTTTCTTGTCGAAATCATAACGATTTTTCCAAGCAGGCATTGCTGTCCAAGGAATACCGTGGCTTATTTCGTTGAATAATCTTTCATCAGTTCTTGTATAAAGTCTTGATGACATTGTGAAATTAGCTGGAGGTGGAATTAACATCTTATGTAAGTTACCATCACCCTGACCACGAGTACCATGGCAAACTGCACAGTTACCACCGAATATAGAATCCATTTCTGCAAGTTCCGGCGAACCTTTTACAAAGTAACCACGAACATTTGCCGCGAAATAATTTATAACATCCCATCTTGCAGCCGTATCAATTGACTTGACGAAGTTATGCTCAGGCTTAGGATCTGCACCAGAAAGATATTCAAATTGTTTTTCTGGGCTATTAGTTTTTATAAAGTTAGAAATAGCTTCAGTTGCATTTGGCTTCTCACCATGGCAACTAGCACAATTAGCTTTATAAACCTTCTCACCTTTAGTAAGTGAAGGTGCATAAGAAGGGTATCTGAAATCTTTGTATTTCTTGTGATCAACTTCTGAATGCCACTCTTTAATAAGAGACGATGATAAGCCTGTTTGGCTGACTGCGTTTGCTGAATTCAGTGCAAGCACTAATACACATGCTGTCATTGCGAGCTTGCGAAGCAATCCACTTACATAGAAGCTTTTCGCAGACTGGATTGCCACGTCGCTGCGCTCCTCGCAATGACGGACCTTGTTTTTATAAATCTCTGTATTCATTTTAATAACCATAGAAAGGAATCCAACTTATTGCACACCAAAGTATCACTATTACATAAAGAACAATCAAAAACAGTGGTGGTTTTTGATGT
>CAYQSL010000327.1:0-1773 GCA_964420165.1 uncultured Gammaproteobacteria bacterium
CAATCAAAACTAAGCTTGAAGCTGCTGGTGCAACAGTTACTCTTAAGTAATTAGTCAATTTAAATTTTTGAATGTAAAGAGCTGCCCTTGGGTGGCTCTTTTTTTTGTTTGAATTATAAGACTTGTTGCGTTAAACTAGATTATATGTGCACTAGAGGTATTCAATTAGGCGGCGATCTCGATAACTTGGCTTATGCTAAGCAAGAAGAATTTGATGCTATTCTGAAGAAATTTTGTGCCACTAAGAACTGCAAGCCAGATACTGCAATGCGTTGGGCTTTACAGCGAGCATTGAACGAGGAAGCTAGAACTTTTATTCGTGGCAAGATGCAAGACTATTTCAACTCCCAAGTTGGTTTAATCTAGAGCTTTTCGAAGAGCCTCCTTCAGTTTTTATGTAATTTTTTAAGTTCTCTTCTAGAAGGTTTTTTTGCAACAGGTACTTCAGGCTTATCCTTGCCCTCATCACCTTTTACGTAAGTATAAGCAGCATATAGCCTTGATAAAGATCTATCCGCGTCATTTCGATGAAGTGCGAAAGTGTAGCAACCATCATCTGCATAACCATTATTTTTTGCAGGATACCTTTCTATAAGAGTTACTTGATTAGGCTCGATTTCAAAATTAGTATGTTGTCCAATATATACAGGTGCCGTCTTTGTACCATTGCTTAATTCAATTACACGGTTACCTAAATCTTTTGCTACTATTCCTTTTGGAAGTTTTAAAATATAAGGATTTTTTATCCATTCACCATCTTCTTGGCGAGGAGAAATTTCAAAGTCTTTATTAAAGTCATTACTTTTATAGGTTATTTCCAACCTACCTCTTTCTGTTTTAATAAATGTAGATCTAGTATGTTGGATGTTCAAATCGTTACTCCGATAGCTTTTTGAGTCTCTACCATATTATAAATAATATCAAGTTGTATTCATGTCAGTATAATAAGTAGGAATGACCTATTACATTACTACGCCGATTTTTTATGTAAATGATTTACCGCATATAGGTAGTGCTTATCCAACTATTGCTTGTGATTTCTTTGCTGGGCATATGCGCCAAAGAGGTATCGACACAGCATTTTTAACCGGCACGGATGAACATGGTCAAAAGATCGAGAAAGCCGCTGCTTCGCAAAATAAAAATCCTCAAGAACATTGTGATTATATTTCTGAAGAGTTCAAAAAACTCTGGGAAATCCTAGATATTGATTACCAATTTTTTGTACGCACTTCGAGTCCAGAGCACAAAAAATTCGTTGCAGATTTTTTTACCAAAGTACAAGCAAGTGGTGATATTTATGTCGGCGACTATAAAGGCTTGTACTGTGTGAGCTGTGAAGATTTTTGGCTAGAGAAAGATCTTGGTGAAGGCAATACTTGCCCGACTCATAAAACTAAAGTCGAAGAGTACTCACAGAAAAATTACTTTTTCAAATTATCTAAGTATGAAGATAGATTAAAGCAATATATTAATGACAATCCAGATTTTATTTGTCCGGAATACCGTCGTAATGAGGTTTTGGGCTGGTTCAAAGAAGGTCTAAAAGATTTCCCAATTTCTCGTGTAGGTTTAGAGTGGGGCATTCCTGTTCCTGGAGATAATGAAGGACAAAAAATCTATGTTTGGTTTGATGCACTTTTAAGTTATATCTCTGGGCTTGGCGCGCAAAAAGACAAGTATTGGAAGAATGGTGCCGATGGTAAAGTCATTCATATTATTGGCAAAGATATTCTAAGATTCCACGCCATTTACTGGCCTGCTTTGCTTTTT
>CAYQSL010000328.1:0-1768 GCA_964420165.1 uncultured Gammaproteobacteria bacterium
CCCCCTAAAAACCAAAACACATCTTTAAGTGAATTATCATATTCTTTTTTCCGAGAGTTAAATTCATTTAATAAAGTATTTATGCTTAAACTTTCTTTGCAATCTTTATTAAAATTTTCAAATTCTTTCCTACTATCGATCTTACTGATCTTTATCATGAAACACTTGATGTGATCAAAGCCAATGATATTTCTATGGAAATTAGTACTGCAGGACTACGTAAGCCAATTGCTGAGATCTATCCACATCCAAATTTAATTCAAATGGCTAAGGATAAAGGTATAAGTTTTACTATCGCTTCGGACGCGCACACAGCTAAAGATCTTTGCTTGAATTACGATAAATTAGAAGCTTTATTAAGAGAGCACAATATCAATGAAGTAGCTATCTATCACAAGCACAAACGCACTATGGTAGCAGCGTTTGTTTAGGAGTTCCGGCGAAATTTTGCTTCATTAATTCATCAGCAATACCAAAGTTAGAATCTGATTGAGAGATTTGCTTAGCAACTTCAGCATCCATCATTTCGTAAAACATTTCTTCAGCTAAACCAGAATTGAAAAGTCCGCCTTCCATTTTTGGGCGCATTTCCTTTAAAGTCATTTGTACAAACACAGCTTCAAACTCTTGAGCGCTTTTTGCTTGTTGCTCGCCGGCACGCTTGCTACCCAACCCTTCTAAGTAAGTAGGGTCCATAGTAGAAATATTAAAATTCTCTATTGGACTAACCATTAAATTAATTCCTTTCTAAAATATTCTTGCTTATTAAAACTATCAGTCAAGACTAACCAGTAACGAGTCTTTTTAGTAGTTTGGCTAAAAGGTAGACTATAAGTACCTTGTGATCTTGGAGGAATATTTTTCTTACCGTAATAAGTATATTGAAGCTGAGGCTTTACTGTATACCCCAATGCATCAACTATTCTTAAATTACCCAGCGGAATTGAATCTTCTAAATTATTTTCTATACTAACTGTAATTTTTTTATCATTTACTTTTAGAATCTCAGCTTTAACTTGCTGCGCTTCTTCATCAACAACTAATTGCTGCCCAACATAGTCTTGCTGTTGCATATCAATAATATTTAAAGTCATTGGCAAACCAGGATAAATTTCAACTTCTTTTCCTTTACGTGCAAGGAATGATATCAAAGAGATTCCCGCTCCTGCGGCAGCTCCAATTGCAACATTCGAACCAGTACCATAACCAGTAGCTATTAGACCACCAAACTGAAAACCAGTAATCGCTCCAGACGCAGCTCCCAAAGCTGTTTCACCAAGAGCTAAACCAATAGTTTTAAGAGTTGCATATTTATCTTTGATCATACTGCCATCAGCATTGATCTTTATAACTGTAATATTGTCAGGGAAAAGAATTTTCTCAAAACGAATATCTACTTTGCCACTTTGTCTAAAGTGACCAGCATTCTCAATATTAGCTACAGTACCCAGTACGCGACTATTTTTAGGAATAAATAATTCACCACTACTAGAAACCACATCTTCAACTATCCTTGCAGAGAAATGCTCACCTTCTTGAGTTCCAGGATTTACAGGCCACTCAGCTATCATCGCCACAGGAGTAGTTTTAGAAACACCAACTTTAAGAACTGGAGTTTCAGCAGCAGCAGAGTTTAAGCTGATAAAGAAACAAGAGATAACTAAAGTTTTCACTAATATGGATTGCTTCGCTATCGCTCGCAATGACGGCATAAGAGTAGTAATAAATTTCAACACTGTTAGATGATCTCCAACTCAGCTTGTAAAGC
>CAYQSL010000329.1:0-1748 GCA_964420165.1 uncultured Gammaproteobacteria bacterium
TGGCAAAAATGTTTATGACTTGAATAATTTTTCAAAAAGCCTAAGAGATTTCGATAAAAGTTTTTCCGGATTGATTCAAGAATTTTTACAAAATGATGAATTCGATTTTGCACTTGGTTCAATTTTGACTATCAAATTAAGTTCGCAAAATAAAGTTAGTCCGAAATATAAATCGATAAAGAAAATTTTTATTGTTGGCCTTGGAGAAAAAACTAAAACTAAATCCAATCGAAAAGGAATTTTTGATTTGGTTAAAAGAGCAAAATCTGAAAAAGTTGAAAAGTTAGCTGTTAAATATCCAGAAAGTTCTGATTTAGTAATTGAAACAGCAATTTTGGCTAGCTATGAATTTACAAAGTACAAAACTAAAGATGAGTCTGCTAAAAAAACTGCTAAGTCAGAACCTAAAAAGCTAAGTGAAATCAGGGTTTTAGTCGACAATTTGGCTCAAGCAGATAAAAAATCAGCTAAAAATTCACAAGCGATTGCTGAAGCTACTTGTTTAGCTCGTGATTTAGTTTGGGAGCCTGCATGTGAAGTTACTCCAACTTATTTAGCTAATGAAGCGAAAAAACTTGATGGCAAAGTTATAAAAGTTACTGTAAAAGAAGCTTCTGAATGTAAAAAATTAGGCATGGGTTC
Organism: uncultured Gammaproteobacteria bacterium; assembly: GCA_964420165.1. GTDB lineage: Bacteria > Cyanobacteriota > Vampirovibrionia > LMEP-6097 > LMEP-6097 > CAYQSL01. Next base: position 643 of record CAYQSL010000329.1, read on the forward strand.
TTTCCTTGCAGTTGCTCAAGGTTCGGATCAACCACCTAAATTTATTGAACTTAGTTATAAACCGACTGGGAAAATCAAAAAACACATAGGTTTAATTGGTAAAGGTGTAACTTTTGATAGTGGTGGTCTTAGTCTTAAGCCTGCAAAAGCAATGGAAATGATGAAAGAAGATATGGCTGGAGCTGCAGCTATTATCGGTATTATGACCGCTGTAAATAAAATTCAACCGGCAAATATACAAATTACTGCAATTATTGCAGCTACAGAAAATATGCCAAGTGGCAAAGCCTATAAACCTGGTGATGTAATTACAGCAATGAATGGCAAAACTATTGAAGTAAACAATACAGATGCTGAAGGTCGTTTAACTTTGGCTGATGCAATTACCTATCTTTCACAAAAATTCCCTGATGAAATAATTGATTTTGCAACTTTAACGGGTGCTTGTACCGTGGCGTTAGGTAATATCTGCGCTGGTTTAATGGGTAATGATCAAGAATTAATTGAGCGTATTAAAGCTTCGGCTGGACGTCAAGGAGAGCTTTTCTGGCAATTACCTTTGTATGCTGAATACAAAGAAAAACTCAAATCGCCAATTGCAGATTTGATTAATGCAGGTTCAGGTGGTCAAGCTGGCGCGCAAAATGGTGCTTTATTTATTCAAGAATTCGTTGGCAACCAAAAAGATTCAGAAAAACAAATCCCTTGGGCTCATTTGGATATTGCAGGTCCTTGTTGGTTAGATGCTGAGAATGAATGGTCACCAAAAGGTGCTTCTGGAATTCCTGTAAGAACCATAATGGATTACTTGCTTACAGCTAATAATTCTTAGACTAGAATAGATTACATGGGAATGGTAATCTTTGTAATTCTATTTTTTATTTTTGTAGCCTTCATGCTTTTCTTTGGGGCATTTATCATCGTTAGGCAAGGTCATTGCGCGCTCATTACTAGATTAGGTAGCTATAGTCAGACTTTAAAGCCAGGCTTGCATATCATAGTTCCATTTGTAGATACAGTTGATAGGATCGTAGATCTTCGTGAGCAAGTTTTGCCTTTAGCATCTCAATCTGTTATTACAAAAGATAACGTTAATATCAATGTAG
>CAYQSL010000330.1:0-1730 GCA_964420165.1 uncultured Gammaproteobacteria bacterium
ACGCCTTCATCAAGATAGATTTTGAGAGTACCACTTGGATCTAAGTCTATATCTTTAACACGCGCAACTATGTAACCTTCTTGTAAATATTTTTGTTCAAGCTCTCTAATTTTATCGGTGAGGACTTTTACGTTTTCTGGTTTACCAATAAGACCTTCAAAATAGTTGTAAGGTACAACTTCTTTAACGTTGTTGTTACCGTAAATAACCAAATCATTTATGGGAGGATTTTCTGCAACATTGAATTTAAGTAAAACAGTGCCATCGCTTTTTTTGACTGGCTTTGCTTCAATACTCTTGGCATCGAAGTAACCCATGTTGTAGATATTTTTAAGTTGTTGAATAACTACGTCTCTATTGATTTGTGAACCAGTAGTGATGCTTAAGCTCGCCAGAATTTCTTCAGTGCTGACAAGTTCATTACCATTAATTTCAATTCCGGCTATTTTGCCCGCGAACATTTGAGCACCATTGGCTGAAGTTGTGGCATCAATTACTTTTTCTTTTGCTTGAACTCCTGATTCAGTTGGAACTGAGGCAGGAATATCTTCTGCATATATAGGTTGAGAAGAAAATATGCAAAGCAATAAATAGGTTCCAAAGAACCAAGTGAAATTTTTCAAATAAAATTTTGAACTCTTCAATTGCAAGTTTTTATAATTGCTCCCACGCAAACACCTCTATTCTAATTGATAAATAGGTATTATGAAAATGCATTAAGCTTTGTATTATATAAGTTATAATAAACTGTATTTATAAGAAGCAATTTATGATGAGTGAAGATAAAAGTTCTAACAAAAACCGGGTTTATATATTTGATACGACTTTAAGAGATGGAGAGCAAAGTCCTGGTGCAACCATGAACGCTCAGGAGAAATTAGAAATTGCTAGGCAATTAGCTCTTCTAAACGTTGATGTGATCGAAGCTGGTTTTCCTGTTTCAAGTAAAGGCGACTTCGATGCTGTTTATACTATCGCATCTGAAATAGAAAATTCTACAATCTGTGCGCTGGCAAGAGCACTTGAAAATGATATTGAACATGCAGCAAAAGCACTAGCTCCAGCTGCAAGAAAAAGATTACATACTTTTATTGCAACTTCTCCAATTCACATGGAGTACAAATTAAAAATGACTTCAGATGAGGTTTTAAAACGTGCTGCAGCGATGGTGAAATTTGCGCGCTCACTTATAGATGAAGTGGAATTCTCTCCAGAAGATGCTGGACGAAGTGACAAGGTCTTCCTTTATGAGGTTATTACAGCAGCAATTGAAAGTGGTGCAACTTCAATCAATATCCCTGATACTGTGGGATACACGACGCCAACTGAGTTTGGCAAACTTATTGCTGATATCAAAACTAATGTAAAAAATATTGATAAAGCTATTATTTCTGTGCATTGTCATAACGATCTTGGTCTAGCTACTGCTAACTCGCTTGCTGCACTGCAAAATGGTGCAAGGCAAGTTGAATGTACTATCAATGGTATTGGTGAGCGTGCAGGTAATGCCAGTCTTGAAGAGATTGTGATGATACTTAAGACTCGTCATGATTTAAATCTTGAGACTGAGATTAACACTAAGCAAATCATTAGAACTAGTAAGCTTGTAAGTAATATCACCGGAATTTTTGTACAACCTAATAAAGCGATAGTAGGAGCAAATGCCTTTGCGCATGAATCTGGTATTCATCAAGATGGCATGCTTAAAAACAATAAGACTTATGAGATTA
>CAYQSL010000331.1:0-1718 GCA_964420165.1 uncultured Gammaproteobacteria bacterium
CAACTATCTTTCAGCCGTTCTAGATAGTGATGATCATATTTTACAAAAGCCTTTTCGCTGGCTTGAAAATTTAATCTATAAATTTTGCAAAATTGATAAAACCCAAAGCTATAACTGGAAAAGATATTGCATGCAATTATTAGCTTTCAATGCCTTAGGCTTCTTTGCTTTATTTGCTATGGAAATGCTACAAGCCTGGTTGCCATTAAATCCAAATCATTTAGCAAATCTCAGATGGGATTTAGCTTTCAATACTGCAATTAGTTTTATGACCAATACCAATTGGCAAAGTTATGCAGGCGAAACTACTATTAGTTATTTGACCGCCATATTCGGTTTAACCTTACAAAATTTCCTTAGTGCTGCTACCGGGATTACAGTGATACTTGCATTACTTAGAGGAATTAGGAACAAATCAATCACGACTATTGGTAATTTCTGGGTAGATCTAACGCGTTCGATAGTTTACGTGCTACTGCCTATGTCAGTGATACTTGCTGTATTTCTAGTAACCCAAGGTGTGGTTCAAAACATCTCAACAAATACTACTGCTTATACAATCGAAAGCAGCACTCAAGTTCTACCAATGGGTCCTGCCGCTTCACAAATTGCTATCAAACAATTAGGAACCAATGGTGGTGGCTACTTCAACACTAATAGCGCGCACCCTTTCGAGAATCCTAGTCCTCTTAGTAATTTTGCAGAAATGCTAGCAATTCTTTTATTACCATCTGCCTTAGTTTATATGTGCGGCATTATGCTGCGCTCACGCAGGCAAGGCATCATCATTCTTCTTGTCATGTTCAGTATCTTTCTGGCTGGACTTGCAGCTTCATTATGGTCTGAATTTTCTCTAGCTAATATAAGTAATCTCATGGAAGGGAAAGAATTACGTTTTGGAATTACCAATAGTGTTCTATGGGCAAATGCCACAACCGCAGCATCAAGCGGCTCTGTAAATGCCATGCATTCGTCTCTAAGTCCTTTAGCTGGGGGCATTGCAATGTTTAATATTATGCTTGGTGAAATAATTTTTGGTGGTGTTGGCGCAGGGCTCTATGGCATGTTCATGTTTATTTTTCTGACCGTCTTTCTTGCTGGCTTAATGGTTGGTAGAACACCAGAATTCATGGGTAAAAAAATCGAAGCCAAAGAAATGATCTATGTAATGATCGCCCTTCTCACCCCAAACCTACTCATACTGACTGGCTCAGCAATCTCAGTGCTCGTCTCGCCAGGACTTAGTAGTATTCTAAATCCTGGTCCACATGGATTAACAGAGATACTCTACGCCTTCAGTTCAGCATCAGGCAACAATGGAAGTGCCTTTGCAGGCTTGAATGCAAATACTCCTTATTACAATATTGCTTTAGGTCTGTGCATGCTAATTAGTAGATTTGCCTGCATTATTCCTGCACTTGCAATTGCAGGTAATCTGAGTAATAAGAAGATCACACCAGAATCTAGTGGAACCTTTCCGACGGACTCTATACTCTTTGCAGTTTTACTTATTGGAGTAATTTTGATCGTTGGTGGCTTAACTTTCATGCCTGCACTGGTCATAGGTCCAATAGCTGAGCATCTGTTAATGCTTGAAGGGAGATTATTCTAATGAGCACAAAAAATATAATTCAAAAAGATATCTTGGTATCTGCTTTCTTAAAGTCTTTCACCAAGCTAGATCCACTGACTCAAATCAGCAATCCAGTAATTTTTCT
>CAYQSL010000332.1:0-381 GCA_964420165.1 uncultured Gammaproteobacteria bacterium
GCAAGAAAAAGTCCTAGTGTACATAAGAGATTTGAGAATTTTGATTTTGCTGAAGATGTTCATACCGGAATAGAAGATAAACTAAGCTGCATGAAAGAGATTCTAGAAAAATATAACCTCACGATGGAAGAAGCTGCTTTTATTGGTGATGACGCTTTAGATATTCCAGTTCTTGAACAAGTAGGTCTTGCAGGTTGTCCACCTCAAGCACATTATTCTGTAAAAAAACATATTCATTATATGACCGATATTAATGCTGGGCATGGTTCAGCAAGAGAATTTATAGACTTAATACTTTATTGCCAAGGCAAAATTCCTAACAACTAATGCAAGAAATAGCAAGTAAAGAAAATCAATTTATAAAACTTGCAAGTAAACTGC
>CAYQSL010000332.1:391-1715 GCA_964420165.1 uncultured Gammaproteobacteria bacterium
TCGAACTCAAGGGCGTGGATATCCTTGATGTTTTAAAAGTACTTTCCAAAAAAACTCGTGATGAACTCGGTCTATTTATCATTGAAGGCAAGACGCTTTTAAAGGAAGCTCTTAACAAAAAGCAGAATATAAAACATATTTTTTTCCTTGATGAAGATTTTCATTCAGAAATAGAAGATGCCTTAGACTCCGATATAGACTGCTTTTTAATAGATGAAAGCTTAATGAGTAAAATTTCTGCAACAGAAAATCCACCCCCTGTTTTAGCCATCCTAGAAAAAAATCAAAAAGCCCAAGAGCTAAATGGTAATTTTTTTATTTACTGTGAGGATCTCCAAGATCCTGGTAATCTAGGTTCAATTATTAGAAGCGCTTTTGCAAGCGGTGTAAATAAAATATTTCTCAGCCCTAATTCTTGTGATGTTTATAATCCAAAATCTTTACGCAGTTCTGTAGGAACTATATTCTATGGTGATATCGAATATAAGGGTCTTGATCAAGTGATTGAAGAGCTAACCCAATATTCTCAAACAAAAAATAGCAAACTAGAAATTCTTGGCACTAGTTCTCATGCAGAGAATAATATTTTCAAGACCGAATTTAAGAAGGATGATACTCATCTTGTGCTTATTGGCAGTGAGGCTGAAGGTTTAAGTAAAAAAGCCATAGATTCTTGCAGTAAACTTATCAAAATACCTTTATATAACGATGTTGAAAGTATCAATGTCCTAGCGGCTTCTAGTGTTGTACTCTTTGAAATTAATCGTTCACTAACAGCTTAGTAATTTTAAAATTACATCTCGAAGCTAAAACATTCTATTATTAAAAGGTAGTGGAAATAGTAATCGCACTTGATATAGGTAAGACCAAAACTGGCATCGCTAAAAGTGATCCTATGGGAATTTTGATCAAACCTCTTAAGACAGTCTTAACTGTAGATCTTATAAGCGAACTAGAAAACCTCTCTCAAGAGTTTGATATCCCAATAATAGTTATAGGTAAGCCCATCAATACTGGTTTTGGCAATAAAGATTCCTTAGATTTAGTTGAAACCGAGACTAATAATATTAAAAACTCTTTTCCAAATATAGAAATTGTTTTTGTTAATGAAAGCTTTACCAGCAGGGAAGCTGAGAGCATTCTCAAAGACAAAGGTATTAAAATCGAGAAAAATAACAAGGGATTACTAGATATGTACTCAGCAGCTATCTTGCTTGAAGAGTATTTTCAGGCTGATGCCCAAAAAAACAACGAAATAACATAGTTTTTCTCTAAGTTTTGACCAGCTAAGTAGCTGAGTAATACTAGGAAAATAGCCTTTCTA
>CAYQSL010000333.1:0-1706 GCA_964420165.1 uncultured Gammaproteobacteria bacterium
TCAATCCTAAGAGTGGAAAAAAAGATCCCTTGGAAGCCGCTAGAAACACTGATTTAAGCATTAGCTTCACTCTACTTGCTTACACTTCACTTTCTGATATGGATCAGCAAGATATAGGTAGCTCATCTGAAAAATTAGCTGACAGACGTTCACTATGAAAATTGCTGCGCCAAGAGGTACCCAAGATATTTTTGGTGCAAAGGCAGAGCTTTGGCAATTTATTGAAAATACAGCTGCAAAAGTTTTTGCTCAAGCTGGTTTTAGTGAAATTCGTACACCGATTTTTGAATCTACCGAACTCTTCGATAGAGCAGTAGGTGAAGAAAGTGACATCGTTAACAAAGAGATGTATACCTTCTCTGATCGCAGTGAAAGATCACTGACCTTACGCCCAGAAGGCACTGCTAGTGTAGTTAGAGCTTTCGTTGAAAACAATCTTGATCAAGTAGCTAAACCACAAAAACTCTGGTACAGAGGTCCTATGTTTCGTTATGAAAGACCTCAAACCGGCAGATACAGACAATTCCATCAAATCGGTATAGAAGCATTAGGCTCTAAAGCGCCATACATAGATTTAGAAGTAATCAATATGGCTATAGAGTTTTTAAAACAATTAGGCTTAAAAGATCTGACACTTTATGTAAATTCAATTGGCAACACTGAAAGCAGAAAGAAATATATTGATTCACTAAAAATATTTTTGAATGGATTGAAAGATAAAGTTTGTGAAGACTGTCAAAGACGCATAGATACTAATCCGCTGAGATGTTTAGATTGTAAAGTTCCACATGATCAAGAACTATACAAAGATGCTCCAGTAATTATTGATTTCTTTGATGATGAATCTAATTCTATTTGGAAAGAATTTTTACAAGGATTAGATGGACTAAAAATCAATTACAAAATAGACAACAGTTTAGTGCGCGGCTTAGATTATTACTCGCACTGTGTTTTTGAAGTTAAGACCAGCTCTGCAACACTTGGCATGCAAAGTACCGTGCTTGCAGGTGGTCGTTATGATAGTTTGATTGGACAATTAGGCGGACCAGATTTACCTGCAGTAGGCTGGGCATGCGGGCTAGAAAGAATATCTCTTTTAGTTGAAGAGCAAAGCAAAAATTTAATCCAAACGCAAACTAAAGTTTTTGTGTTGAGCGATAATGCAAATGAAGCTTTGAAACTTGCTATTCAACTCAGAAATGATTTGCCCGAAACAGTGATTGAGTTTGATTACGAGCAAAGTAAATTTAAAAAACAATTAGAAAAGGCTCTTAAGAAAAGTTATGATTTTGTACTCTTCTGGCTTGAAGATGAGAGGACTAAACAAGAGTTCAAAATCAAAAACCTTAAAACCACTGAAGAGGTTCCAGGACTAAACTATAATCAAATTTTGGAGCAGATTAAAACTATAAATGTGGGTAAAAAGGTAGAAGATGTATCAGCCTAAAATTAGAGATAGATTGATCTGTGCAGTGCTTTATGCAGGAGTCTTTATTGAGTTAATAACTTGGATTCCAATTGTTTGGATTATTGTTGCAACCGTTAGAAAGTCTTACCTTCCTGATTTCATTAAATATCATTGCTATCAAACCATCTTGTTTAATATGATTGCAGCCTTTTTACCAAGACTGTTAAAACTTCTTACAAGTTTTCTTGCAAATATTATTGACCTTATTCCTGCTATGCATCAAATAGCGGGACTCATA
>CAYQSL010000334.1:0-1698 GCA_964420165.1 uncultured Gammaproteobacteria bacterium
TGAAGCTAAATTCCCTTTGGAAATTGCACAGAAGGCTTTTGACATTGGCTTGATGAACCCAGGTTTCCCAGAATATGTTGGTGGAATGGGTCTAGGTATCACTGAAGAGGTTATTATGGCTGAAGAGCTAGGAGTCGCTTGTACAGGCATTTCTACGGCATTGTGCGCGAACATGCTTGCATCTGCTCCACTACTTGTAGTTGATGATCAAGCTATCAACAAAAAATTTCTTGCACCGATGATGGAAGAATTACAATTCGCTTCTTACTGCGTAACTGAGCCAGGAGCTGGTTCTGATGTGGCTGCTGCAAAGACAACTGCTAAAAAAGTCGGTGATGAATATATCATCAATGGTACTAAGCAATGGATTACTGGAGCTAAATACGCTAAATGGTTTTATGTACTTGCATCTACCGATATTAATGCTGGTCACAAAGGACTTTCTTGTTTTGTGGTGCCTGCTGATACTCCAGGTGTAACAGTACAGAAGAAAGAAGACATGATGGGTCAACGCGCAAGCAGCACTCATGCGGTAACTTTTGATGATGTAAAAATTCCTGCGGCTAATCTTCTTAGCGCAGAAGGTGAAGGTTTCAAAATTTCAATGAAAGCTTTTGACAAAACCCGTCCAGGAGTGGCTGCCGGAGCAACTGCAATTATTAGAGCGGCTATGGAACATGCTAAACAATACGCTATGGAGCGTGTGGCTTTTGGTGTGCCAATTGCAATGCATGAAGCTGTAAGTTTTATGATTGCTGAAATGGCAATGAAGTATGAAGCTGCAAGATTACTTACACTTGAGTCTGCATGGATGATTGATCGTCATGAGCGTAATACTAAGATTGCAAGTTTTGCTAAAGGCTTTGCTGCTGATGCAGCGATGGAAGCTGCAACTAATGCAGTGCAAGTTTTTGGTGGTTATGGTTATTCACGTGAATACCCAGTTGAGAAATTAATGCGTGATGCAAAGATTTACCAAATCTATGAAGGTACTTCACAAATCCAAAGATTGATTATTGCTAAAGAGCTCTTCCTTAGAGGGGTTTAAGTTTAGAGATAAACTGGAGTTTTTTCTAAGTAACCTTCTGTTAAAGCCTCATCAAATTCATCTTGACGAAGAAGATTTTTTTCTAAAAATGCGTTTTTAAACTTTGTAGTAAGGTCTGAGGCAAGTCTATGTATTGTTTGCTGGATACTAAATCCTTTTAATTGTCTGCCTAAATTCTTTATAGCATCTAATAATTCGGCTTTATTAACTGCCTTAGTAGACCCGTCTTTCGCTGGATTATTGTTTTCAAAAAGATCTAGTAATGGTCCTATGAAATCCGGAAATCTTATACTTTGTGTCGCTGTTTGTTGTAATACTGCAAGTTGTTCTCTTGGTTCTAGTTTTGTAAAATCTATTTCTTTTCGAGAAGAACGGCTATGAAGCTTAATTAAATCTGGTAAAGAAAGATTTGTTGCAGAGTTTATTGGTGCTAGAGCTTGAATTGCCATATCAGTCCGAGGATTCGGCCATTTCTCTAAATCTGCGTATATTGGATCAGTGACTTCCGTATTAAAGTCAATGTATCTAGGTGCATCGTTAATTAGATCTAACATAATCTCAGAATCTAACACTTTATTACCTTGACTCGCAATCCGTGATACAATATCCTTTGTGGCTTTAAAGCAACAACAATCTAAATCTTTAATTGG
>CAYQSL010000335.1:0-1698 GCA_964420165.1 uncultured Gammaproteobacteria bacterium
CTAAAGCATATTTCCAAGACTTCCAAAAAGAATTAACAGAAATCTATTCTGAATTTATTGAGAACTTTAGCCAAGAGAATCTCAAAAAAGTATTCGATGATGGAGTGAAACTTATAACTCGTTATGCTTACGAAGTTCCAATCGAATCATTTAAAGAATTTGTACTTGAGCCTATTCAAGAATTTAGAACGAATGTAAGAAAGCAATTAGATGATATTGCTAAAGGTGGTTTAAAAGCTAAAACTAGCCAAAGCTTCTCACATAAAGAAATCCGTTCAATGCTCAAACGCACTCTTGATAAGAATCAAGGCGATAAATTACAGAAATCAATTTCTGAGATGAACAAAACAATGCTTCTTAAAAAGAAAATCAAAGTTGCACCAAAAGCAAACTCCACACCAATGCCTGGCGTTAGCGTTAACAGAGAGCTTCCTATTGATCCTAAAGCAATCAATGTCAACAAAAAATTCTCAGCGAAAGATTTGCGTTTAGCGTTGCATAAGTAGGGCGCGTCATTCTCAGTCCCGTAGGGGCTGGGAACCCAGTTTGATAAAATCCTCGGGTTAACTGGATCCCCAAGCCTTTCGGCTTGAGGATGACGAATTCTACTTTAAATACTTCCTAAAACTATACTCAGCATGCACTAAAGCAAGCTGTAAGCCGAGCAGTCCATTCATAAAGCCCAGCCTTAAAACAAACTTATAAACAAAAGTATAAATCCCAGCAATAAAAGCCTTGAAAATATTCTTACTTTTAGTGGATAGCTCAGCAAATTTCCTAAAAGAATTTTTCATTTCATCAATAGAGCTATAGGAATAATGATTTAGAGGATTCTTTAATTTAGGGCAATTAGATCTATCTTTTGAATAGTTCTCAGTAGCTGGATCATAGAGCTCTACGCTCTCATGCACAGGACTTTCACAGAAGCGCCCCAAGGACTTTTTAAATAAACGCAATTGATAATCAGGGTAGTAGCCACCATGGCAAATAAATTTATCGCCAATAAAGAACTTTCGGGCAATTTGATAGCCAGGATAATCTAAAGAAAATTTCTTAGCCGAGCTTGCAGTAACCACTAAAGGTAATTTAGAAATCTCTTCAATTAATTCATTGGTTAAAACTTCATCAGCATCAATACTTAGAACCCATTCATATGAGCATTTGCTTAAAGCAAAGTTTTTTTGTTTGCCGTAACCAAGCCAGTCTTGCTGATAAATTTTATCTGTGTATTTAGCAACAATTTCCAAAGTACTATCAGTACTCCCTGAATCCACTACAATAATTTCTTTAGCAAATTTCCCAGCCTGCTCAAGCACACTACCAATAAGCCTTTCTTCGTTTTTACAAATTATAAAAACTGAAATTGGCGATTTAGTTGTGAACTTAGTAACTGACATTTGCTAGGATTTCAGATAGACTGAATAAGTCTAATTCTAGTCTAGCAATAGACACATGCCAGGAGAAGTGTCCGAGTGGTCGATGGTGCAACCTTGGAAAGGTTGTGTATTGGCAACAGTACCGTGGGTTCGAACCCCACCTTCTCCGCCATTATTTTAAAGTTCTGCACCTTTCGAACCCTTAAGGTTAATTCTTTTCTTTTGAGAATCTCGCGATTTTCAATATCTCCTTCTCGGCTTCAGCCTGAAATTTGCATACAATGTCACAATTAAATAGTGCATAAAATTTTAGTAACTGGAG
>CAYQSL010000336.1:0-857 GCA_964420165.1 uncultured Gammaproteobacteria bacterium
AGGTAAGGATATTAAAGCCGTTCGTGTCTCCCAATTCGAGAAAGACATAGTAAGAGTCGTTTGTGAAGCCAGCAGTATAACTGCTTTAGAAAAGATCAAAGTCGAAGGCTTAGGTCAAACCTTACTATTTAAATTCTCTGTCCCTAATGTAAATATCATAGATATTGCTTTTGATGAGGGTGATCTGAGAATTAATGCAGATGGTACTTTAGTACCAAGAACAATTTTATTAGACGCGCCAGATAGATTAGTTCTGGATTTAATAGGTGCTCAGTTGAAAAGTAGTACCCAAGCCAAAACTCTGACCAATGGAGCCGAGACTGTAAGAATCGCTCAGTCAGATCCATCTATAGTAAGAATAGTTTTCACTGGAGCTAAGTCTCAAGCAAGAGAAGTAAGAATTAGTAACACTGAAAAACAAATTTTAGTATTAGGAGAACTTAGTAAAGCTAGTAATAAGCCCGATGGTCTTATTAAAAAGATTAATACTATAAAACTTCTTAAAGCTTCTAAATCCGAGACTACTTATTTACTCGAGTTAGACAAGAAAGTTGAATTTAAATATTTAAGGCTACATGACCCGGAAAGATTGGTTGTGGATTTGATTGATACTGAGTTTGATGACTCTCTTGGTTTTAATCTACAAAGAGAAACAGATTTAGTAAGAGATCTAAGATTCGGAATAGCTTCACTAGGTAGACCAATTACTAGAATGGTTTTTGATTTGCGCGGTAAAAATATTGTTGAAGACCTAAGCCCAAGTCTTACTGGTAATGGACTCTATGTGAAGTTTACTGGTAATGCAGAGCCTGGTGCTGATGCGAAATTCGTCAGCCAGCAAGTAGGATTGAAGGCGC
>CAYQSL010000336.1:867-1686 GCA_964420165.1 uncultured Gammaproteobacteria bacterium
AATTGCCCCAGATCCGCGTAATGAAAATGCTCCAAGAGTAATTATCGATGCAGGACATGGCGGTTATGATCATGGTGCTATTTATGGTGGACATAACGAAAAAGATATAACTATTGGAGTTGCAAGCAAGATTGAAGAACTTCTGAAACAAGCTGGAATGAATGTTTTTATGACTAGAGATGATGATAGATTTGTTTCTCTTGCAGAAAGAGTTGAGATCTCAAATTCAACTAAGGCTGATGCTTTTGTTTCAGTACATGCAAATGCTTTAATATCGAATCCAAATATGGAAGGTTTGCAAACTTACTACTTTAATAACGAGGATTTAAAACTCGGACAGTTTTTACACAAGAGTTTATTAGAAGGTGTCGGTATGCCAGACCAAAGAATTAGAAAAGCTAATTTTTGGGTTTGTAAGTATACCGACTCACCCTCGGTACTCCTAGAATTAGGATTTATGACCAACTCTAAAGAAAGAGACAGATTAGCTCAAGATGGCTACCAGAACAAGATTGCTAAAGCTGTTACTGAAGGCTTAGTTAAGTATTTTGAGGATAAAAAGTAGATAGATCTATGAAGTTGGGTTTCTATGATTCAGGACTTGGAGGAATTTCAGTTCTTAGAGAATTTGTAAGTAGATACCAAAACAACTTCTCATACGTTTATTTTGGTGATTCAGCCAGAGCACCCTATGGTAGTAAAACAGAAGCAGAGCTTTTAGTCTTTATCAAAGAGATTCTTGATTATATGCAAGAGAAGCAGGTAGATATAGTGATATCAGCTTGTAACACAACTTCAATGTTGATAAATAAAGTTGAT
>CAYQSL010000337.1:0-1673 GCA_964420165.1 uncultured Gammaproteobacteria bacterium
AATCCCTGAAAACCAGTCAATATCTAATGTTGAAAATGAGAAAATTTTTAATGATAAACAAATTAGTCTTGCGGAAATAAAAACACCTAATAGTTCTTATAAGAAACATGCAACTAAACTCAATAGCAAATTCAATTTTCTAAATTTCATACTAGGTAAATCAAATCAAGCTCCATATACCTTTGCAAAAGCAATCACTGAAAGCAGTTCAGGAGTATATAGCTCACTTTTTATACACTCAGATACAGGTCTGGGTAAAACTCATTTACTACATGCTATTGGCAATCAAGCTCAGGAACTACAATACGGACTGAAGGTAAAGTATGTTAAAGCTGAAGACTTCACTAACGAACTTATCGTCTCTATTCAGCGTAACAATACAGCGCAATTTAGATCTAATTACCGTAACTTAGATTTACTCTTGTTTGATGATTTTCATTTTCTTGATAACAAAAAAACCTGCCAAGAAGAATTTGCTTTTACTCTTGAATCCATTATTGAAAATGGCGGCAAGGTAGTAATGTCTTCAGGAAAGATGATTGAAGAGTTTAGAAATCTCTCAAACAAACTCAAAAGCAAAATTCGAGGCTCTTTAATCTCAACTATTGAGAAGCCTAATTACGATACTCGTTTTAAAATCCTTTCAGAGAAAGCTAATATTTCTCAAATTCAAATCAATGAAGAGCATTTAGGCTTTATTGCAAATAAATTCGAGAACAATGTACGTGAGCTTGAAGGAGCTTTAATGCAAATTTCAGCCTTCAAAAATTTCGCTGGCGAAAGCATTGATGATGATCTCATCGCGAATCTCTTTGGTGGCATTGCACCAGAACCTGAGTATAAAGGTCTATCAATAGAAAAAATTACCAAGAAAGTCGCAGAATTTTACGACTGTGACTTGTCTGAGCTTATCGGCAAGTCAAGAGTTAAAGAGATCGCGAATGCTCGACACCTTGCAATATATTTAGCTCATACAATTTTGAGACTTAGCTATACAAGAATCGGTGAGTATTTTGCTGGAAGAAAGCATAGTTCAGTAATTCACTCAACATCTTTGGTAAAAAAAGAAATCAATTCAAATAATTGTTCTAGTAATTACAAATACGCAATAGAACAAATTAAAAAATCTCTAGCCTTGTAATTCATTTTGGGTAAATAATTAAAATATGACTCAAACTTTAGAGCAGTACACTAAAGAAAATCCTTTTCTAACTTTGCTTTTAGAAAATTATATTTTAAACAAAGCTGGTTCCAGCAAAGACACCAGACATTTCACAATTAGTCTTAAAGACAGTGGAATGAGTTACGAACCTGGCGATTCATTATATGTTTGTCCAGAAAACGAAATAAATTTAGTAAATGAGTTACTTAGCTATTTAAAACTTGATCTAAATAAAGAAGCAGAATTACATCGCTTTACTCAAGAGATCAATATTACTAGACCTAGTAATAAACTTTTTAAACTTTTAGAAGGCAAGCTTGGAGAGAAATTCAATGCGACAGAAGCTACGGAGAAGTTCAATGGTTACAGTATTCCAGCGATTATAAAAACTTTAAAAGCAGAATTTCCAAATCTAGAACTTAGTACTAGTGAAATTGCCGAGAACTCATCTAAGTTACAAGCGAGAGCATATTCAATAGCTTCTTCTTTAAAAGCTCATCCAGAAGAGGTT
>CAYQSL010000338.1:0-1671 GCA_964420165.1 uncultured Gammaproteobacteria bacterium
CGACTGTAATTTCCTTATCTGCTTTTAGTTCACCTGCTGTTTCAAAGTCCTGAGTTATAGGCTGGTAACTTGCAGCTTCAAATTTTACAAAAACTGGTTTAGCCGGAATAGCTTCTGGAGCTTTTTTGGCACATGATGAAATAAAAAAACTGATGAATAATACTGCTAGTGTTCTTTTGCTGAGAAGCATTACTTCATTTTATCATTGCTTGTCCTGCGGCTTGTCCGTTGTAGCTTTAGCGGAGAAGGAAACTTTTAGTGAAGCAGGATTCAAAAACACCGCTAAGCAAATAAAAAATAAATGGAGAACTTCGGCATCATCCCACCAGTTTTCAAGCAAGCCCTCAAAAAACAATCCAATGAAAATGCAAAGCATTGGTAATGTTATTGCTCTCGGTGCCTTATAGAGCTGATAAAAGATCATTAAATAAAAAGTAAGCCATAGGGCAAATTTGAAAACTCCGCCTTTAACTAGCTTTTGTAGAAAAATATTATGCATATGCTCTAAGCGCATAGTTTCCTTTTTCACGACGCATTCATAAGGAATTATTGTGTTTAAGCCAGCTAAGGGTCTATCTTTGAAAGCATTGAGATTCTGCTCCCAAATAGCATAACGACAAGTAACACTTTTATTACTAGTAAGTTTTTCAAAACTAGTAAACCATTTAAGTTTGCGCTCAATTCTTGGAGAGACTGTTTGCGCTAAAGTAATGACAATTAAAATAGTAACGAGGGCAAAGGCTATTTTCTTTAGATTGATCGTTTGGCTTTCTAAGAAATAATAAATCAGAGCTATTGCCAAGCTTGCCCACACAGTAATTTGTCCTAAAGCGACAATTGCACTGCATTGAATGATAAGAAATAAATAAAAAATCCTTGATACTAAAATTTTCTTTTCAGAATATCTATCAGTGAAGTAATCTTTTAAACTTAAAGTCACAAAAACAGCAATTAGTAACATGCCTGAACTGGTGAAAGGTTGATTGAGAATCCCTAATACACCGGATTCTGGACTAGGAATAACTCTCACTACTTGTAATAAAACAAATAGACTGGTAATTAATGAAGCTGTAGTGATGGTAATAAAGAGTAATTCTGAATATTTAAATCCTTTATATAGTTTCCCTTTAAGCTCTAAGTTATAAGCAAGACTCAATATACAGATAGCAAAAATATAATCACCGAAAATATGGTTAGGCAATATGGAAAAATTATTTCCATAAATTAGTGCAGTAATAAGATTAGTAATAAATAGTAAGAAAGCAACTAAGTTTAAAAATTTTAATTGAGGATTAAAAGCAGCCCTCGGTCTTTGCAATAAAAAGATAAGCCAAGAAACAATTCCTATGATCCCAAAGATAGATTTTAATGTTGGGCTAAAAAAACTTACAACACTAAATATTAAAAATGAAATGTAAGAGAGCTGCAGCATATAAAGTAAAAGAATCTCTATTATTTTAGAGAGTCTTTAATAGTAGAGAAGAATTTTTACGATTCATTCACTATTTATTCATACTAATGAAATCAGGAATGTCAACATTAGTCTCTGTAAAGTTAGAAGTAACGCTAGTTGTAGTAGGAGAAGCTTCTCTTACCTTCATTTCGCTTCTGCTTCCAAAATCACCAATAGGTGAAGTCGCTCTAGCTTTGAAAGCTGGCTTTTCAGCATTA
>CAYQSL010000339.1:0-1668 GCA_964420165.1 uncultured Gammaproteobacteria bacterium
CACAGATGGTTAATTGGTGCTGCTCGTAAGAGATCTGGTAAGACTTTTGCAGACAAGCTAATGAACGAACTTTTAGATGCTTTCAACAACAAGGGTAAAGCAGTAGAGACTAAAGAGTCTACTCACAAGATGGCTGAAGCTAACAAAGCTTACGCTCACTTCAGATAGAACTCAGTTTAATTTGTGGTATTAATTGCACCATCGATACTTTCGGCAGATTTTTCTAATCTTGAATCTGAAATTAGGAGAGTAGAGGATGCTGGAGCTGATTGGCTTCACATCGATGTCATGGACGGTAACTTCGTTCCTAATCTTACTTTTGGCGCGCCTATAGTAAAGAAGATCAGACCCAAGTCTAAGTTATTTTTTGATACTCACTTAATGGTTTTCGAACCACATAAATACATTGATGACTTTGCTGCGGCAGGTACAGATATGCTTACGATTCATCTTGAGGCGTATCGTCATTGCGAGGAGGGCAAAGCCCAACGAAGCAATCCCCCTGAGCGCATGCTAGCTTCAAGGGTACAAGAAAACAGTCGTCATTGGTGGGGCAACAAGAGCCAAGAAGAATGGGAGTGCCATGGTACTAGTTCAGAGCATTATGACGTTGAGCTTATAATTGATACTCTGAAGAAAATCAAAGCAAAAAATATGCGTGCAGGTATTTCAATTAATCCAGCAACACCAATTTCAGCCCTAGAACCTGTTCTCAAAGAAACTAATATGATTTTGATCATGTCGGTAAACCCTGGCTTTGCTGGACAAAAATTTAAACCAGTCGTTTTAGAGAAAATTGCTCAATTACAAAAGCTCTTATCGAACCAAGGACTAAAGCAAGGTACTAACTTTGCTGCTGGTGAAATTGCTATAGAAGTAGACGGCGGTGTCTATCTAGGTGAAATTGCAGATCAAGTAAAAGCTGCGGGGTTTGATGTTATTGTTGCCGGCTCAGCTATTTATGGCGCTGATGATATAAAACAAACAATTGCAAATTTAAAATGCTAAAAGTATTACTAGCATTTAATCGAGGCTGAAATGAACAAAACCACCAAACCTAACATAAAAATTCATGAAGCAAACCAAGTTCTGGAAGGAATCAACAGAGTCACACAAAATGGATTTGTAGCTTATAACCTTGAAGGTTTAATAACTTATTTTAATGACAGATTACAAGAAGTCACTGGTTGGCATGAATCTGAGATGCTCGGAAAGCCAATCAAAGAGCTGTTTCTCTCCAATGATTATCTACAAATAAAAAACAATACGGACATCGCATCTAAAGCAATTAATTTATTTACACGTGATGGTAAACAACTAACCGTCGAAGCTAGAACTACTGGAGTAATGAGTAATGAAGGTCAGTTAGATGGTTATATAACCCTTTTATTAGTTGAAGGTTATAACAAAAACTTAGATAAAGCTCAGTCTGAATTTATTAGCACTGTTTCTCATGAACTAAGAACGCCAATCACCAGTATCAAAGGCTTCGCTGCGACTTTATTACAGCAAGGAAACGCACTTGATGAAGAGAAAAAGAAAAAATATACCAAGATTATCAAAGATCAAGCAGAGAGACTTTCAAGACTTGTAGAAGATTTACTATCTGTATCTAGATTAGAAAGTAAAAAAACTCAACTTACAATTCAACCAGTAAATCTCAAGCCA
>CAYQSL010000340.1:0-1658 GCA_964420165.1 uncultured Gammaproteobacteria bacterium
TCGGGTTTGCGCGGCGTTTTATGGCGCGCCTGGAGGGACTCGAACCCCCGACCCCTGATTCCGGAAACCAGTGCTCTATCCAACTGAGCTACAGACGCAGGAAAAGCCTAGACCTTAAGATCTTTATTCTGCCGCAGCTTTTGAAACTCTTCTAATATTTTTTTCTCTTCAGAACTTAGTTTTTTAGGTGTTTTCACCTGAATAGTTACTGTTTGATCACCGAATCTTGCAGGACTGTTCAATTTCGGGAAACCTTCACTTCTCAGCACAGCAGTTTCTCCTGACTGGGTGCCCGGAGCAATTTCAATTTGTTTTTCACCATTAATGGTTGGCACCTTAATTTTAAGCCCTAATGCAGCGTCCGCAAAACCAATTTCAAGTTTTGAATAAACGTTTGGACCTTCTCTTTCAAAGCGAGGATCATCTTTAACATGGATATGCAAATAAATATCACCAGGAGGTCCACCATTTTTACCGGCATCACCAATTCCTGTAAGCCTCATTGCTGCACCGTTATAGACACCTGCTGGAATTTTAACTTCGACTTCTTTCTCTTCTCTCTTAACACCTCTACCACGACATGAACCACAAGGATTTTTGATCATCTTTCCGCTTCCATTACAACTATGACAAGTTGCAGTTTGTCTAATCTGCCCGAGGACAGTGTTTTGCACACTTGTGTATTGTCCTGCACCATTACAAGTTGTGCAAGTAGATATGTCACTTACAGATTTAGCCCCAGAACCATCGCATGTAGAGCAGGTTACAAGAGGATTAATTCTAATTTTTTTCTTGAGTTCTTGAATTGGATCAAGAAAGTTTAAATTAATTTCTACACTCTGATCCTGTCCACGACTAGGTCTTTGAGCAGACGAACCACCTCTTCCAGAGAAACCCCCACCAAAGAAACTTGAAAAAATATCACCAAGGTCTTCAAAACCAGCTCCACCACCGAATCCTGACGCTCCTCCGAAACCACCAGCGCCTTTAAGTCCTTCAGCTCCATATTGATCGTAAATTGTTTTTTTCTGAGGATCACTTAAGACCTCATAAGCTTCTGCTATTTTTTTAAATAATTCTTCGTTACCGCTCTCTCTATTATCAGGATGGTATTTTCTTGCAGCCTTTTTATAGGCAGATTTAATAGCCTTTTCGTCAGACCCTTTGTCTATACCTAATAATTCGTAAAAATCTTCTTTTCCGGTAACCACCACAAATGTATTTTACATCAAAAAAGCCCACGAAAGGTTATAAAGCTCTTAAAGCTCATAGGGGTTTAAGGCTCATAAAGTTTAAGCCTTATCAGCTTTATGAGCGATATGAGCTTTACTAAGATTAAAGAAGCTGAGATTGGGGATAAAAAAGTTTATGACTAAAATTCTAGTTTTTGCAGAGACCAAAGGCGACTCACTTTCAAATTCTTCAAAAGAACTTATTAAGTTCTCAGCATCTCAATACCAAGGTGCAAATATTTCCGTAGTACTTTTTGGCTTAAACAATTCTTCAGCTGCATCCGAAGCTGCTAGCTCAGGTGCGACTAAAGTTTATTACATCGACGATAAAGAATTTGAAACTTTTAGAAGTGATCTTTATCTAAATGAATTTTTGAAAATTTATGCAAGCGAGAATCCTGATCTTTGTTTTGCAAACAATTCTGT
>CAYQSL010000341.1:0-1652 GCA_964420165.1 uncultured Gammaproteobacteria bacterium
CATATTTCTTCATGGCTTCTTGTTTAAATTTAGAAACTTTCTCTTCAGCCTCACCACAAAGTTTAGAACAACTTTCTTGAGCCATTCTTATAGTCTTTTGTGCTTCATTGTTAATCTCTTGTCTTAATTCTTGACCAGTTTTTTTAGCTGTTAGTATTCCAGCTAAATATCCAGCTGCACTACCAATAACTAAAAGCGAAATTGCTAGAGCCGGATTGTCCCTTCTCTCATTATTTTCTTGCATTATTAATCTCCTTTATAATATTTTTAGCATTTTAGCGGTCTAAAATTCCCAAAAATACGCTTCTTATCTATCAATCCCGAGGCTTTGATTTAAAAATCGTCTATTCGATATAGCCAAAACTTAAGAAAAAATAAAGGTACTTGCGACTTTTTCTCTCGATGCAAACTCTTCTTCAAGGAAATCAATAATGCTTCCAGAAACATCTATTCCAGTAACCTGTTCTATGCCCTCAAAGCCTGGCGAAGAGTTCACTTCCATGATTAGCAGTCCGCGATCAGAAGGAAGCATATCTACACCAGCCACGCTCAAGCCAACTGCTTGTGCTGCTTTAACAGCAATAATTTGCTCTTCTGGATTTAAATTAACTTGCTCAGCCTTACCACCTTGATGCAAGTTGGATCTGAACTCACCTTCTTCACCTTGTCTTCTCATTGCAGCAACAACCTTGCCATTAACAACTATTGCTCTGATGTCAGATCTATTAGCTTCTTTAATAAACTCTTGTACAAGTAGGTTAGTTTTTTGAGAAGAGAACGCGTCAATCACAGACTTTGCTGCACTTTTAGTTTCCGCCAGTACAACTCCTAGTCCTTGAGTGCCTTGCAGAAGCTTAAGGACAAGTGGCACACCACCTATATGTTGTATTAGATCAGTAATCTCATTTTTCTTAGGGAATTTTGCAAATGCTGTTTTTGGGATATCAATATTATTCATACAGAATAATTGTTGGCTCTTAAGTTTATCGCGAGCAATTTCAATTGCATGCGCGCCCGCGGCAGTAATTACTTTTTGCATTTCAAACTGCCTTACCACCGCAGTTCCAAACATAGTCACCGAAGCACCAATTCTAGGAATAATGGCATCAATATTTTTAAGCTCCTTACCTTCATAGAAAATAGCTGGATTCCCTTTCTCTATTACTAAAGAGCACTTCATATGGTTTATAACCAAAACCTCATGCCCTCGCTTCAGTGCGGCTTTCTTCAAGCTTTGAGTCGAATACAAGCTTTGCTTTGTAGATAGAATTACAATTTTCATTAAATTTCCCCTTTAGTTTTTTTAGAAGTTCTGGCTTTCACATTAATCGGCTGTCCGACATTTTGCCGTGAAACATCCACTATAAAATGATTCAGAAGTAATTTACGCCCAAGCAAAATAGGGTATTTCATTTTACTTCTGTCAGTCAAAGAAAATTCTGTAGTGATTTTCTTACCGCCAATCACAATTGGAACATCAATCACGTAACGTCTTTCAGTATCACCAAAAGAGTTTTTTATATTCTTGTTTTTAAAAGTTTCAAATTGGAATAATCTTTTTTTGAATTTAGGATGCTTTGGATCTAGTAAATTAAAAAACAAATAGATCTTAGAACCAATTTTACTTAAATAGATAGTATGGCAATGAATCG
>CAYQSL010000342.1:0-1641 GCA_964420165.1 uncultured Gammaproteobacteria bacterium
AAGCTCCCAGATGCAAGGCTTGCGAGAAGAGAGGGAGCGGAGTTGACTTATGGTCAATGAGCGACTGAAGGACGAGCGTAACGCAGCAGGTGGGACTTTACGAGGTGGATAATCATGATTGGAACTGATATTTGTAACCCTAAGCGCATAGAAAAAGTCTATAAACAGTTTGGTGCAAAATTTCTCAAACGTATTTTCACAGATAAAGAAATAGAAGAGATTAATAATCTCTCTCGAAACAGAACAAATTTAATTCACAGAATCGCTGGCAGATTTGCAGCAAAGGAAGCTATCTCAAAAGCTTTAGGTACAGGCATTGGTAAAGATTTAAGTTTCAGGGACTTCGAGATTATCAAATGCCCTAAAGGCAAACCTCAAGTAGTTCTCAATGATAAAGCTCTTAAACTTACTCAGGATTTAGGTTTTACTAAAATCCATATTAGTATCAGCCACGAAGAAAACTTAGCAGTGGCTTTTGCAATGCTTGCTTAAATTAATCCGCAAAAGGATCAGAGAAATATATTTTCAGATTTCTTCTATCTCTATATTGCTTTTTAATTTTTTGCTTTTGTTTTTTTGAGAAGGTATTACCAAAAAGCTTAAAAATGCGTAAATCATCAGAAGCAATGTAATTCTCCAAATTTGCTAAAGAATTAAAAGAGAGATCTAGAACTAGTAAATTGTTTGGAAAGCTTGATGAATCCATAGAACTAATAAAATTATCACTGAGTTCTAAAACTTCTAAAGCATCTGGTAAATCAAGAGCACTGATAGATTGAATAAGACAGGAATTTAAATTTAAAGCTGTAACACTACTAGGTATAGAAAGATTTTCTGTACCTGTTATAGGAGTGGAGGAAAGATTTACATAAGTAAGAGATGCTGGTAAATCTACTCCACTTAGAGATGTAATCTCAGTACTACTTAGATCCAAACCCTGCAATGTAGATGGGAATTGAACTCCAGCGAGGTCATCATTTTCAAGAGGATTTCCAGAAAGAACTATATAAGTAATTCCTTCGGGGAAATTTACTCCAGATAGATCAGATAAATTTGAATTTGATAAATTTATGACATCTTCATTAATTGCTAAAGCATTACCCGTAGATAAAGCTACAAGAAAAACTAGAACAGTTAAAATTTTTGATATCAATTAATTATTTGCAAAATTTGGATTGTTGTCGCTCTTGCTTCCAAGCAATCTCAAATCCGTTCCAGAGATAACTGGTTTAACTTGAAGCTCACCAGAAGTTTTGTCGTTCCATGAATCAAAATCAATTTGACCAACAATACCTATTAAAGAACCTTTACGCACATACTCTCCAGCAATCTCAGCTTGCTTGCCCCAAAGTTTAATATCGAACCAATCAGTTTCTTTATTTTTAGTTGGACGATTAACTGCGACAGAAAAAATTGCCAAAGTGTTACCTGTTTCGAAATATTTAAGTTCTGGATCTTTTCCAACTCTTCCAACAACGGTTACCTGATTAATTTCTTTTCTTGACATAGGTAAAAAATCTTAGCAAGAGATTAGTAGATTTTGGGAAGATTTTTTAATACTTGGCTAGCGAATATAAAAAGAACCATTCGAAAAGCTCCCAGATGCAAGGCTTGCGAGGAATGTGAAGGCTGAGTTGACTT
>CAYQSL010000343.1:0-1635 GCA_964420165.1 uncultured Gammaproteobacteria bacterium
GAAAGGCTCTTGTGGGCTGCTTTTCTCTTATTTATGGTCGAGCTTGGTTTAGCAAATACGGTTTTCTATAGGGTCAGCTAATGAATATAAAACATCCAGAACTTCTATTTTTACTTTTATTACTGCCAGTAGTCTTATGGCTCTTGAACTACAGCTATAGAAGAACCAAAAAAGCTCTAGCTTTACTTGCAGATCCTTCTAAGCTTAAAATTTTATTTCCTGATATCTCTCAAACCAGAACTTGGATAAAGAAATTTCTGATATTTTTTGCTTTCTTGATGTTTATTCTTGCTCTTATTTCTCCGCGTTGGGGTTATGAATGGGTAGAAGTAGAGACTAAAGGTACTAATATAATCATTGCTTTAGATGTATCTAGAAGTATGCTGGCTACTGACATTCAGCCGGATAGACTTACTAGAGCTAAGTTTGAATTAAGTAAATTAATTGACATGCTTAGAGGTGATAGATTAGGTTTGATAGTTTTTGCTGGTGATGCTTTCTTGCAAGCACCGCTAACCAATGATTACTCGATGGTAAAAGATTGGCTTAGTTCTATTGATACTAACTCTATGTCTAGCCAAGGCACTTCGATTAAATCAGCTCTTGAAGTAGCTGATAAAGCATTCTCATATATTAACTCTGAATCCAAAGCTTAAATTATTATTAGTGATGGTGAAGAGCAGGATAAAGAGACTTTGGATATGGCACGTCAACTTAAATCTGCAGGTGTGAATATTTATACTATTGCTGTTGGTACTAATGAAGGTTCACCAATAGAGCTACCTGAGGGTGGTCTATTAAAAGATAAAAATGGCAATATAGTTATTTCTAAACTGGATGATAAATTCTTGAAAGAGATTGCTGAAGTAGGCGGCGGTTCTTCTACACGCTCAACTAATGGTGATTTCCATTTACAACAACTTTATTATGATCACATCAAGAAAAAACTTGGTGATGAAGTAGTTAAATCAGGCAAAACAAAACAATGGTATGAGACTTATCAAGTCTTTATGGCAATCGGTTTTGGAGCGTTGTTCTTAGAATTAATTCTCTCCTTTAGTTTTGGCAGATTAACTAGATTCTTGAGAAAGAGAAAAGCTAATCTTTTTGAAGTGGGGTCGAAGGTCAAATAACAGATGAAAAAGATTAACTATCCTATTTTGATTTCAGTTCTCTTGCTTTTGCCAAAGCCAGTTAAGGCAAATATTTTTGATTGGCGTTTATGGAATGCTGATTATAAAATGCAAAAGCAAAACTATAGTGATGCTAGATATTTATATGAGCAAATTCGTAATAAAGATGCGCGCAATCCGCGTGTAGACTACAACTTAGGAGTAGCCTTATACAGACAGGAAAACTATGAGAAGTCTGAGCAGATTTTTGCAGAAGCCGCTGCTAAAGCTAAAACTAAAGCTACAAAATCAAAGGCTCTTTATGATTTAGGTAACTCACAATTTAAACAGGAAAGTTATGAATCTGCAATTGCTTCATATGAAGAAGCTTTGAAATTTAACCCTAAGGATGAAGACGCGCAGTTTAATTTAGACTTGGCTAAAAAACTTCTTGAAAAGAAGAAGGATGATAAAGACAAGGATAAAAACAAAGACAAGAAAGACAAAAACAAAGATAAAAAAG
>CAYQSL010000344.1:0-1634 GCA_964420165.1 uncultured Gammaproteobacteria bacterium
CAAAAAGATCTAAAACCGAAGGTTTTAGCAGAGTTGTGCGAAGGGGGATTCATTCCCTTTTGCACAACTCTCTTAAGTTAGAATAGGAATAATGTGTCCTAATTGTGTACTTAATCAATCATCTTTAATAGCCTGGATTGGTCCGGGCTTAATTTGTTTGGTTTTTGGATTGCTTGCAGGAATGTTCTGGTTTAAAGCCAAGGAGTCTGGTGAATTCCAAGGCGATGAAGAAGATCCAAAGTATGCGGTTTTTGATGATTAAGTTAACTAATCATCATTGATAAATCAATATTATGTGCTTTGGTAAACACAGAACCTACTGAAATGTAGTCAGAATCAACCCTTGCGTAGTCTATAAGGTTGCTTTCGTTAATGCCACCACTAAGCTCGATTTCGATTTTCGATTTAAGTCGAATTTCCCTAATAATATTTCTTGCTGCAGCAGGACTAAAATTATCGAGCATCACTCTATCTACTGGCAGATCTAAAATCTTTTCAAGTTTGTTTAGATTGTCTTGGTTGATTTCTACTTCTATTTTTACTTCTTTGGTTTCAGGCTTAGCATCAAGCTTTGCGCGGATGCTAGTAATAGCTTCAATGAGATCCAAACCAATTACTGCTAAGTGATTTTCTTTGAGTATGACCATATCACCCAGATTAAATCTATGGTTAATGCCACCACCAATTCTGAAAGCTTGTTTCTCTAAGATTCTCATACCAGGCATGGTCTTACGAGTATCTAGTAATTTGCAAGAATAGTTTTCAACCATATTAGTTAGCCTCTTTGTATAAGTAGCTACCGCACAAAGTCTTTGCAGAAAATTTAAAACAGACCTTTCAATTCCAAGTAGTACTATTGCTGGCCCATTGATTTCAGCGATAACTTTTCCCGAACTAAATTTTTCGCCATCTTGAAAATGCAAGGTTACTTTACAGGATTCGCTAAGTTCTAATCTCTGTGTGTAGCTTGCACAAAGCTCTTCAATCAAAAAGCCGCAAGCCATAATCCCGTCCTCTTTGGCAACAATGATCGCCCTAGCGGCTTTGTTTGGATTGGCAATTAATCCAGAACTAAGATCACCAAACGGTTTAAGGTCTTCATTTAGGGCTAGCTCAATTATTTCTTTATATTTTGATTCCATATTCATGACTTCATTAAATTTTAACCAACTACTTAGTATTACTTTATTATGACTTGCTAAGATACTTAACGCTTTTAGTTAAGCAAGGAATCCCATGGCGAAAAAAATCACTGGTTATATAAATCTTCAACTTGAGGCTGGTAAAGCAAATCCTGCTCCTCCAGTTGGCCCTGCTCTCGGTCAGCACGGTGTTAATATCATGGAATTTTGTAAGGCTTATAATGAAGCGACAAAAGACAAGATGGGCTTTGTTATTCCTGTTTTGATTTCTGTATATGAAGACAGATCTTTTACTTTTATTCTTAAAGAGCCACCTGCAGCTGTTCTTATCAAAAAGAAAATCGGCATTGAGAAAGGTTCACCAGTTCCGCATACTACTAAAGTAGGCAAACTAACAGATGAGCAAGCTGGCGAAATTGCAACGCAAAAAATGCCTGACTTGAATGCGAATGATTTAGAAGCAGCTAAACGTATTATTAAAGGTACTGCAAG
>CAYQSL010000345.1:0-1630 GCA_964420165.1 uncultured Gammaproteobacteria bacterium
CAGGATAAATGTACATTCGCTTCTTCTAAACACAGTTATATTTTAAAAAAACAACTCACGTGATCTAGCCCATTTAATGATCCTAATCAAAATTTAAAATAAGCGTTGAAATCAACTAACCCTGTCCTAGCAGCTAAGCTTGATAACGGTAAAGTTGATGTAGTTAGTAACAAAAAAAATAAAAAAACTCCACCGCAACCTTCAGTAAAAATTGGCAAGAAAAATACAGGACAAGCTATAAATCCCCGTCGTATAAAGCCTTCCATGCCAGGTAGACTGAAGTCTTTCTTTGATGATCGCACAAAAAAAATTGATAAACTTGCAGAAGTTTTAAAGACTGATGAAAAGCCAAGTTTAGATAAAATTAAAACTCTTTCTAAAAATATTTTTCAGCAAAGTTTTGATTTCCAGATTTCAGAAAGTCTTGCTCGGAAATTAAATCTGAATGAAGAACTATTTAGTGAAGATACAAACACAATTATTGCGACATTGATTGATAGTGCAGAACTCTTAGACTCCGAACCTGAGTTAAAAGAATTCTATTTAGAACTGGTTAATCAAATTGCGACTTTGCCTCCAAACCATATAATAGTGCCGCTTTTCCAATTGTTCTTACCGTTGCCATTTGGATTTGTTTTTGCGGATCTAGATGAAGAATTTGATGAAGATGAGCAAGAACATTACGATGACTCTGATGGTTTCTTCAATGAAGATGAAGAGGATGAAGAAGACGAAGATGATGATAAAAACTACAAATCAACCTTATCAATGTCAATAAAAACTATTAACTATAACAAGCTTTATTTCATTATCAAACATAATCCTAAGAGCGCTAAATTAAAAGTTGCTATTAAAGCTTCACCTGTAGCAACAGAGCTTGCAATTCCGATTGAATCTAATTTAGAAGATATTCTTATAGATGAGATTGATGATGTTGAGTACCATTTAAGGCTTTGGCAAGAAAATGTTTTAAGAGTTACTGAGACTCGCGTACTTAAAGTGAAATCTACTGGTAGGCTTGATCCTGTGATCCTGAAAGCATGTAATAGTATTCTTAATACTATTTGCGAAAGTGATATTGATCTTTCTGATGAAAGTTTGATAGAAGCTGATTACAATATTATTTAATGACGACAGAAAAAAGTAACAAAGAAAGAAAAATAATTGGCAACATTGTCGGGTACCATGGCATCAAAGGTGAAATTAAACTCTATCCTCTTTTTGATGATGTAGAAGATCTAAGTGATGTTGAAGAGATTTTTATTGGTGAAAAAAATATATTCTTGTAAATTATCATATGCATAAAGCTAATTTACTAATTAAGCTAAAAGATGTAGATGATAGAACTGCAGCAGAAAAAATCAAAGGATTAGTTGAAGCGGAGATAAATATCGAGCTTGAAGATAATGAATTTTTTATTGAAGACTTGATAGGACTTAAAGTCTATGATCAAGAATCTCGTTATGTAGGCTTGGTTATAGACTTTTCAGACAAAGCTGTAAGTCATATAATTATTGAACTTGATAAATCTTATGATTCTAAACGAGATTTGATTATGCCTTTTGTGGAAGAGTATATAATGGAAGTTGATTGCGAAAGCGGTTCAATAAAAATCAACTTAACTGAAGAT
>CAYQSL010000346.1:0-1627 GCA_964420165.1 uncultured Gammaproteobacteria bacterium
GAAAAGATCAAGATTTTTTTCCTCAATTACCGGCTCCATTATTTTTTTCTTAGTACTTAAAATTTTTCTGATGAATTATGATTTACGCAGATCAGCATGCTTAATCTCTTCAATGCTAATATCCTTATCATCAAGCTTACGCCCGAAACATGGCTTACCAATGTATTCTTTAATAGCCATGATCTCATCTTGCTCGAACAGTATAATGCCGCAACGATGAGAGTCTAAGTATTCTCCAATTTCAGTTACACAGGCTTCAAGCAAAGAATCCAAATCAAAAAATGAATTGATCTTCTCGATCCATTTGTTAACTAGTTTCTCTTTTTCAGCTCTTGCATTAGCAATCTGCCTTTCTTGAATCAGGGCAAGCGTAGTATTCTGCAAATGCCTAGCAAGATCTTCTGTCTCAGCAATAGTCTTTTTCATTATTGCTGTTTTTTCTTCGTTTAATTTTCTTTCGGTTTGCAGCTTTAATTCAAGCTCATGAACTTTATCTTCAAGTCCATTAAGCTCTTTGTGTTCTTGCTCTTTACTAGACATGCGCGGGTTAGGTAATTTTCGATATGATTCGAGTAAGCTGATGCAATCTTGCTATACGTAAAAGACTTTGTACATCCTCAATTACGTTATAAAGTTCAAGCTCAGCCCCAATCATTTTACACTCTTTCCAGAGTCTGACAAAGGAGCCCATTCCTGCGCTATCGAGAAAAACTAAATCAGAACAGTCAACTTTGACTTTGTTTTGTTCTTTTAAATGTGGTAACACCGTTTCTTTAAAATGCTCTGCGTCGCTGTACAGTAATTGACCACCTACTTCCAATTCAAGGAGGGTGGTATCATTCTTTCTTATTTCTAATTTCAACATAAAAATGTAGTTCCGTCTTTTAAACCTATAAAATGCACTATCTTTCATATACCCACAATTTGGTTATCAAACACTCAAGGCAAATCTTAATGAATAGCGCGATTGAGCTTTCTGAGGATAAAAAAACAATCGCCGGCTTCAGTATACATAATATCGAAAACCAATCTAGAAGAACTATTGCGCTACCAGGCTTCATTAATTTACATACGCATCTATCTTATTCATCTATACAATTAGCTCCTCAAGAGCTTTTCCCGTGGTTAAGAGAATTGGTAAAGATACAGCAAACGGACCAGAGATTTTCACCTAGTACAAATACATTAGAGGGTCTTTTAGAGATGGCTCAGTCTGGGACGACATTTGTAGTTGATAATACTAGCCATCCTCAAGAAAGTTATGACGCATTAAAAAAAATCGGTCTCAAAGGATTAATTGGAGCAGAAATTTTTGGCTCAGATCCCAGCAAAGCTGATGCTATCTTCAATAAAACTATTGCTGAAATCAGCTCCCTGAGCGTGATCAAAGATGATGATATTGAATTTACTCTTTCTCCCCATGCCAGTTATGATGTTTCTCCTGTGCTCTGGCAAAAATGTATAACCTGGTGCAAAGCAAATGGGAAAAGGCTTCTAACTCATGTAGCAGAAAGTGCTGTAGAAGAAAAATGGTTTCAGGACAAAGATTCAGCTGAAGTGCAGTCTGCAAAAGACTTCTGGACAAGTATTAATACTCTTGATATCAAATTAAAAAACTGGAAATCAT
>CAYQSL010000347.1:0-1627 GCA_964420165.1 uncultured Gammaproteobacteria bacterium
AAAGCAATAGAGGTGGGAAGCCTTCATTACTCATAAGCTCATAAGCTTCTTCAAGCTTGCCAAGAATAGCTTTAGTTTTCATTGGATCTAAGGCTATTCTGCCTAAATGAATCGAATTGATAATTTCCTCTTCTACCGTTGGGTGAAAAGTTGAAGCATTGAGCTTGCCCTCAGTTAAATATTCAGAACAGATTTGCCTACCAATACCTTCTCTAATGCGCTCAGAGAGGAACTCCGGATCTTTATTGATCTTGGCATAACTAGTGCAATACTCAAGAATAGTAGAAAGATCTCTAATAGAAATTTGCTCTCTTAATAAGCATTGCAATACTGAAAGTGTTTCACCAGTACCTAGGCTTGAATTAATCTCATCAACAATGCTTTGGTTTACTTCCTTGACCTGTTCTAACATTCTTACTAGATCTTGTCTTGAAAGCACTTCACCTGCATGCCTTCTAATCACTTCAGTAAGATGTGTGGCAAGAACTGAACTTGGAGTTGCGATAGTATAGCCATTAGTTTCCGCACGATCTTTCTCATCATCATCAACCCAAACTGCAGGCAAACCATAACTAGGTTCTGTGGTCTCTCTACCTTTAAGTGGCTGGCTATCTGGGTCAACCAAACCCGTGTTAACAGCTAGATACGAGTTAGCCTCAATGGTTCCTTTAGCTATTACTGCACCACGTAATTTAACTTGATATTCATTAGAAGATATTTGTAAATTATCATGTACTCTAATTGCAGGAACAGGCAAACCTAAATCAATCATGATTTGTCTTCTGATCTGACCTATTCTATCCATCAGATCTCCACCCTTCGCTTTATCAATCAGCCCTACAAGCTTGTAACCAAGCTCTACTTCAATCTGATCAACTTTCATTAATTTAATAACTGCTTCTGGAGAATTATCATTTTCTTTGAGTTTTAACTTCTCTTCGCTTTCAATACCAGCAAGTTCTTCTTTGGTATGCATCTTGCCATCAGGACCAACTACTTGGGAATTAATAACTTTTTGTTCATTAGTATAAGTTGTGTAAACCCAGTAGCCAAGCCCTAAACCAACCAGAGTGAAAGGTATAAATGCTCCTTGTATACCAATACCAAGTATTAACATTGCCACTGCAGAAACTGCAATAACTTCTTTACGAGCAAATAATTGCATACCAATATCTTCAGCCAAATTTAAATCAGGCGTAGCTCTAGTAACGATGATACCCGTTGCTACAGAGATCATAAGAGCTGGGATTTGCGAAGCCAGACCTTCACCTATTGTAAGTAGAGTATAGGTAGAAGCAGCTTCAAGTGGAGTAATTTTCAATTGGAGTACACCAATAATAAAACCAGCAACAATATTTATTACTGCAATAATAATTGAAGCAGTCGCATCGCCTTTAACAAACTTGCTACCACCATCCATAGTTGCATAGAAATCTGCTTCTCTTGCGATATCTTTACGTCTTTTTCGTGCTTGTTCTTCATTAATGATTCCGGCATTCAAGTCAGCATCCACAGCAAGCTGTTTACCTGGCATAGAGTCCAAAGCGAATCTAGCAGCAACTTCGGAAACTCTGCCAGCACCTTGAGTAACTACAATGAAGTTGACAATAAATAAAATTATGAAAAT
>CAYQSL010000348.1:0-1621 GCA_964420165.1 uncultured Gammaproteobacteria bacterium
GCTTGCCGCTTGGATTAAACCAGGTACTAAAGATTGTCTAAGAATACTATGTTCAAATGATAATGGATTATCCATTTCAATTGAATCTCTTTTAGTATTATCGAGTCTTAGTTTTTGATCTAAATTAGATAAAGTGTTACCTATAAGGCTGCTTAATTTAGCTTCGCTAAAACCTGATGCAATGAAGCTTTGAGTGATTTTAGCTACAGTAAGTTTCTTGGATTTAGAATCAAGAATTTTACTGTCATTTACAGCTGCTGAGCTTGGTGCTTGTGCTGGAATTCTATCGTAGCCGTAAATTCTAATTACTTCTTCTATAAGATCTATTTCTCTACTGATATCTACTTGTCTATGGCTTGGCACAGAGAATTCAAAAGAATCTGAGTTCTGGCTAAGAGTTTTGATCCCTAGGTTCTCCAGAATAGTTATAACTTCTGCATCAGGGATTTCAATTCCTGAAAGTCTTTTTATTTGATTCTTGTTTAGAGTGATTTTAGTTTCTTGAGTTTTTTCGTTGCCAACAACAAAAATTTCTCCAATTTTTAGTTTGATTCCTTGCTCTTTAGAAACTTCTTGTAATAATTCAATAGCTCTTAATAAGCTAGTTCTAGACATTGCTTTATCTACACCTCTTTCAAAGCGTTTCTTAGATTCTGATTCAACACCAGCATTGCGAGCGCTTTTGCGTACTGCAGCGGAATTGAAAATTGCAACTTCGATGACTACATTAGTCGTAGCATCAGAAATACTTGAATCTAAGCCACCCATGACTCCAGCTAAAGAGGAAGGTCCTTTTTCGTCAGCAATTACTAAGTTAATGTCATTTAGCTCATGAGTTTTTTCTTCAAGAGTAGTAATTTGCTCGCCAGTTTTTGCTCTGCGTAATTCTAGATAGTCGCCACTAACTTTATCTCTGTCATAGAAATGCATTGGTTGTCCAAGTTCAAGCATCACAAAGTTACTGATATCTACAATGTTATTAATAGATTTTTGTCCTTGTGCATTGAGACGCTCTTGTAACCAAGATGGTGAGGGAGCTACTTTTACTCCTTCTATATTCACTGTATAGAAAACCGTACAGTCTTTCGAGAGACTCGTGCTGGTTGATATGTTAGGTTTTACAGACTTTACTGATTTATCTGGTGTGTATAAATTTTCTATTTTAAGATCAAGAGCTTTAAACTTTCTGTTACAAACTGCTGCAATTTCACGAGCTTGACCATAGACAGATAGAGCATCTCCACGATTACTTCTTGCGCCTACTTCGAAAATAAAATCTGATTTGCTTTCTAAGATTTGGTTGATCGGAGTACCAAGTGCTTTAGCTTTAGTAATGTCTTCAATTTCAGGATTAGAAGGATCTGCAAATAAATAGATACCATCACCTTGAATCTCTTTAATGGCTTGACTGCTTTCTTCGCTGAAACCAAGTTCATCAGCAGAGCAGAGCATACCAAAACTTTCAACGCCTCTAATTTTAGATTTTTTGATTTCTAGCTCTGAGCCATCATGTCTATTTAAAACTTTAGAACCTATTAAAGCAACTGGAATTTTTTGTCCCACTTTAATGTTGCGACCACCACAAACTATTTGTAAGGTTTCACTTCCAATATTAGTCTGA
>CAYQSL010000349.1:0-1607 GCA_964420165.1 uncultured Gammaproteobacteria bacterium
AGCAGTCACGTCTGTGGGAAAATACATTTTGGCATCAGGATCTAAAGTTTCAATTTGTGATTGAACTACATTACTTGCAAGATTTTGATCTTTATCAGCAGTTAGTGGCTCATGCTGAACCGCTGCTTGATTATCTTTGCCTTTCAGTTGACTTTCACTAAGATTTTTAGCAAAATTTTCTGCTTGTTGTTTTTTAAATTCTTTATCGTTTAATTGCTTAGCTGCAACTTGCTGTAATAAAACTTCACTTCTAGATTTACCAACTTCAACTCTGCTCTTAAAAGTATCTGCTTGAACGGCTTTGTCTTTCTTCAGATCATCATGAACGCGCTTAGCATCTTCATGATTTTGCGTGGCTTTATCCGCAACTTCTACAAATTGATCTGCCTTAACTCCAGGCTTCTGCGTAGCAACCTTGCTTACATCAGCAGGGCTTACTCTATTAATTGCGGGCTTTGTGTCAGCGCTCTTCGGACCATTACTAGTCGGGAAGTTAGCATTCGGGCTAACGTAAGGAGCTGCACTAAATCCACTTGTTTGTCCACCAAGTACCATTAGTTCTTTTATATAGGATCTACTTTATGCTTTGATTAACACTACGGAAATTTTCTAACACACTCTTTCACGTTATGTCATCATGAGGAGCGAAGCGACGTGGTAATCCAGAATGCGCAGAGGGATTGCTTCGTCACTCTGTTCCTCGCAATGACGTCTATTTGTAAATTCAGGATGACGACTCCTATAAAAATTTCAAATCACTATCATCTTGATTTTGTAAGTTAGACATATCATATTGAACACGATCATCGTTACGATTTTGTCCTATGCTGTGCTTCAACATACCAATAGTTTCTTTTAAAGACTCCGATGTTTCGAAGTCACTTTTTTCTTGTTTAAAACTTTTTATGCCAGATTCATTATCCTCAGAACCTGCTTGCTGAATACCTTTCTGCTTCAGATCTTTAATATTAAAATTTCCAATTTTGTTAATCAAGTTAGATAATCCCCAATATATATAGCAATAAGATGTTAAGTGGCTGTTAAATTTTCAAAAGATGTTTCAAAAGTTAGTTTGAGATTCAAATAAAAGAGCCTCCTTGCGGAAGCTCTTTTATTTTTTTTGGGAGGGAGGGAGAATCGTTATGTACTAGGTCCTGAAGAACTCTTTGTAGCTTTTATTTCAGCTTTTTCTTCAGTAGCTTGAGCCGCTGCGTTTGGATTTCCAGCTGTTGCGCCAGGCTTAATTGCCGTAGCGACAGCACCTTGTGCTGGTTGATCCTTAACAGGGTGATCAATTGTTTCTAAAAATTTTAAATCTTCTTGTTCTTTTTCTTTAGCCTTAGTTTCTTCATCAACTCTTTTTCTTTCTTCAGCTTGAACTTCTTGCATTTCTTGTTGAGCATTTTTAACTTCAACTTTTTCTAATTCTGATTTAGCAGAAGCAATTTCACTTCTGATTTGAGAAACTTGTCCTTGAAGATTAGCTACTTCGCTCATTGCAGAATCATCTCCACCTAAAGCAGCATCTCTCTGTGCCTCACCTAATTTTTGCTGAGTTGCAGCTTGATCTACACTAAGAGAAGAGATTTGTGATGTGAAAAATTGTG
>CAYQSL010000350.1:0-1588 GCA_964420165.1 uncultured Gammaproteobacteria bacterium
GCACATAAGTTTCTAAAAAAACTTCCCAAGAAAATCGAATTTCGTAAAATAGATATTGAAAATGAAATCAAAGAGGACCACCTAGAGATTCTCGAGCAATGCTTTCGTGGATCTAAGGAAGTAACCATAGTTTATTCCTATGGCTCACTAAAAGCCATTAACAATCTACTCAAGCTCTTAAAACAAAATGGCATACTTGTCTGTTCGGATTTTATAGCGAGCACCAGATCCGGAGTAGATCACTATGAACCTTGCTATTACGGTAATTCAATTGCCCATCCAGTAAATTTTGAATTTATTCTCAAATATTTCTCTAGAACCAGTTTCAACCCAGAAAAAACTATCAATGAATTTAAAATCGAGCCTGCTCTGGGTCAGCAAGCAGTCTTGCTCTATGAAGACCCACTTAAGCCTTTGCATACATTAATAATTACTAGACCTGATTTCAATCAAACTCTAGAACTCGGGAAGATATATAAAGAAGTTTATTACCAAAATGCTTTCTTTAGGGGGCTCTATAGATTTCTCGTTGAAATCAAACTAAGCTTTTTTCTATTCTTGATTATACTGCTGGGATTTCTTTGCCTGCAGTTATACAATCAAGCAGCCAACGTTTGAATTTTTCTGGCTCATCTTCGATCAAGGCGTGACCTGACCATTTAAAAAGTTCAAATTCAGAATTAGGCGTTGCCATATGCAATCTATAAACTAAATGAGCTGGTGCCACGAAATCAAATCTACCTGCTGCAAAATAAATTTTGGTTTTTATTTTTGGCAATTTACGAAAAGCAGTCCAAGTTTTCACGTGTTGAAAAATATCCTCTAGAACATGAGCGTTAGTCATGATTGATGATCTGTATCGTGCTCTTAGAGGAGTTTGCTGAAAGAAGTCCAAATGCGCTTGAATAAAGGTAAGTGGTTTGCCAAGTAAAGCTTGTAAGAAGCCTTTTACTGGCCAGACTAGCTTAGGAGGTATTGCCGCCAAAATTAATTTATCAACGAACTCAGGATAGTGCTCTGCTAAATTTACTCCAACTATGCCACCAAAACTATGAGTGACAATAATTACTTTTCTTGTAGGGAAAATTCCTAAATGAATCAAAGTTTCTTTAACATCATCAAGATGTGAATCAATATCGATTTTTACAAATTCTTTAGGCTGCTCTTTTAATCTAGTTTCACCATGACCGCGAAGATCAAGAGAGAGGCAATAGTATCCTTGTGAAGAAACAATGTTGAGTTCATTCAACCAAACTGAAGCATCGCTAGCACTCCCGTGTATAAAAAGTACTACAGGGTTTGTCTTAATTCCTTTTTCATAATGGTTCAGAATCATTCGTTTAGCTTTATATTTTCAATTTACCCTTAGCTTTAGTTAAGCAAATGCAAATCAATCTAGGTTATATAGATGATAAGTGCAACTAACTGTAAAAATCTTACTAAGAAAAGTGAATATTGAATACAAGCAGTAATTGAGCCCATCAATGAGATCTGAAGCATACACAACCAATGAAGTTTTTGGCCTTGAATTAAACAATTCTAGATTTTTACTTCTAGATGATTTAATTCCTTGGTTTGCAAGTGAATA
>CAYQSL010000351.1:0-1587 GCA_964420165.1 uncultured Gammaproteobacteria bacterium
AGATCTCAAACCAGCTTGATATCTTGGTTATGGTGGAAAGTGGAGGTACGACCCCTTATTTAGCTTGAACAATTAAATTAATCTTCAAAATTTGCGCTGCAACTTCTGTAGCGATTTTAAAGGCAGATATTTTTACTTCAGTAGGATCTATAATTCCAGCTTCTTCTAAATCAAGTAATTCGCCGTTATCAAGATCAATACCCAGAGTATTTTGCGGGCTAAGAATAAGTTTAGTAATCAACTCGCTAAATTCAAATCCCGCATTGCTAACTATTTGTTTGAATAATGCTGCAAGCGATTCAATCATTACCTCAAAACCAGCAGAGATTTCATTATCATTTTTGAATTCTTGTTTTGCTTCCTGTAAATTTTTAATTAGATTAAGCTCGGCGATACCTTCACCCATTAAGTAACCTGATTTCAAAGTTGCGATCATGGCTTGAATGGCATCTTTAGTGATGCGCTTACGCTCTTCAAGTATAGTTTCAGTTTCTGCATTGATAATGATAGTTGCTTGATATTGCTTGCTGCCAATTAAGCTAAAGCCAGCAAGTTCAGGATGGTAAGTAATTTTAGTAAGCTCGCCAAAACAATCTTTGAGATTTTGTTCTGCGCTTAATAAGTTTGCTCTAGTGGTTAATTGTGAACCAGTTGCTTGAATTAAATTATCGACATCGGATTTTTTTAGATGTGTTAAAACGAAAATTCCTGATTTAACAAAAAATTCTTCGATGGTTGGAAACATCGAAGCACTAGTGAAAATTGCTTTAACGCCCGACTTAGAAATCTTTTTAGCAGCTTCAAGTAGTGTTTGAATATTATTTTCAAATCTTTTTACCCCCTCATCAGTGCTTATAGCCTCGCTGGACATTGGTTCTGGTTCAAATGGTCCTTCAATAATAAGGCAGCTAATATTGGTAAAACTTTGTGAGTAATTAAAATGAGTTTTCTTTTTAATAAAGAGACCATCTAGGACTTGTGATTCAACAGTGCTTGAACCGATAACCGCGTCTGCAAGATCGTAACTATCATTGATAAGAATATTTATTTTATTGTTATTGATAAATTTTTTAGCAGTTTCAATAATTAGCTTCGTGATAATTTGATTTTCTCTTGCAGCAATAGAAACTACTTGTTTGAGTTTCTCATCATTTATATCTTTGATTGGTTTAGAACTCTTTCTAAATTCATTGATTAGCTTTTCTGAAGCTATTTGAATACCTTTAACTAGACGCGAAGTTTTTGCGCCATTGTTAATTTTCTTTTGGGCACTGCTTAGAAGGGCATCAATTAGAATTGCTGTGCTAGTAGTACCATCACCAACTTGAGCCTCTTGGGATTTAAGAGCTTCATTAACCAGTCTAGAAATAGGATGAAGAATTTTTAGATTACTAAGAATTTCAACACCATCATTAGTACAAGTAGTGTGACCGAATTCATCGACTAGCATTACATCAAGTCCTTTAGGACCCACAGTGCCTTTAACAGTGGCCACAAGAGATGTAACTGCATTGATATTGGAGTTGAGAATGTCTGTATATTTTTGATTGTCTAGCATTAGCTTATAAATATTTCATTTTAGCCTTT
>CAYQSL010000352.1:0-1586 GCA_964420165.1 uncultured Gammaproteobacteria bacterium
TACTGATGCTTAGACCAGCTGCGTCATCAGCCGCTCTGTTAATTCTAAAACCTGTAGATAAATGTTCGATATTCTCTTTCAAGCCATCGGTGTTAACTCTTAGTGCTCTTTGAGCAAAAAGACTTTGAGTATTAGTGTTGATTGATAATCCCACTCATCTACTATTCACCCTAGTAGCTAAGATCTAAATCAGCTCTAAGACCGATCTTTCATCGGGGTCGTACCTCCACTTTCCACCATAACCAAGATATCAAGCTGGTTTGAGATCTTATTTAGGTTATGGTGGAAAGTGGAGGTACGACCCTGCTAAGATTGGCAGTATATATGGGTAAAACGTTATTTGAGAAAGTTTGGGATGAACATGTAGTTGAGAAACTAGCTGGTGATAACTACTTAGTTTTCATGGATAAAATTGTTGCCCATGAAATTACTACTCCTCAAGGCGCTATTCAAATCGATGAAGAATTTGGTGGAAGAATTTTTGATGCCAAAAGAATTTTAGCTATCAATGATCACGTAGCTCCTGCTAAAGATACTGCTACCGCGATCCAAGCTGATGTTTTACGTAAATGGGCTAAAAAACACGGTATAAGACATTTCGATATTGGTGAAAATGGTATTTGCCATGTCATCGCCCCCGAGAAAGGTTATGTACAACCAGGAATGACACTTTGTTGTGGCGATTCACACACTTGTACTAATGGAGCTTTTGCTTGTTTTGCACTAGGCATCGGTACTACCGCAAACGCTGGTGCAATGCTATCTCAATGCCTTTTACTTAAAAAGCCTAAAGTAATGAAAATCAATGTTACGGGCAAAAGACAAGAAGGTGTTTATGCCAAAGACATTATTCTTGCCATCATTAGCAAAATAACTTTTAAAGGTGGCACTGGTTTTGTACTTGAGTACACGGGTGATGGCATTAAAGATTTATCAATGGAAGAGAGAATGACTATCTGTAACATGGCTATTGAAGCTGGCGCTACAAGTGGCATGATAGAAGCGGATGAAGTAACTTTTGAATATCTACGTGATAGAGAACAGATTCCTAAAGACTCTAAAGAGTTTGATGCATTAAAAGCTAAATGGTCTAAATACAAAGCTGATCCTGACGCTAAATACGATGAAGAAATCGAGCTTGATATCAGCAAACTTGAGCCTATGGTAACTTGGGGAATCAATCCTGGTGAAGCGGTTTCAACACATGGAGTCATTCCTACTGATGCTGATCCTAAAGCACTTGAATATACTGGACTTAAACCAGGTGATAAAGTTGAAGACTTAGAGCTTGATCAAGCTTTCATTGGCAGTTGTACTAACTCAAGAATTTCTGATTTAAGAATTGCAGCAAATATTCTTAAAGGTCATAAAGTTAAAATTCCTACTATCATTACTCCTGGATCTCAAGAAGTTAAAAGACAAGCTGAGCGTGAAGGCTTACATGATATTTTCCAAGATGCAGGTGCATTATGGACACATGCTAGCTGTGGTCCTTGTTTAGGAATGAGCATGGGCGTAGTTGCACCTAAGAATCGCTGCATTTCTAGTACCAATAGTAATTTCCCTGGACGGATGGGAGCCGGTTC
>CAYQSL010000353.1:0-1582 GCA_964420165.1 uncultured Gammaproteobacteria bacterium
GCACCCTTTTGTAGTTCTAAAGGTTCAGCAAAGAAATTATGGAAATTTTCAACAAAACTTCTTACTGAAGTAATAAATGCTTCCATATTCGGATCCAAATTTTCTCTATACGAGCCGTTACTAATTTTCGCAGCATCTAAAAATACTCTTGTAATCATGTGCGCAACACCAGCAGAACCACGCGGGTAATACCAACGGTGAGCATTAAGCCACTCTAGAAGTGCAACTTTCTTTACGTAATTTTGTAATGAAGAAAGCTTATTCAAACCTGCTTTTAAACTATTTCTCAAAGAATCAAATACTTGCTCTGCAAAGACTCCCAATTCATGCCTAGAGTTTTCATTGATTAAACAGAACATTCCCCGACTATCTGCATTGCGAATTTTATATCTAGTTAAGCATCTAAGATTCCCGCTGCTGTCAATAAACTGAGAGACCGACTCTACTTTCTTTTTTCCAATTTTATTGGCAGCTGAAATAAAGGCATTTATGTATTCATTATGCTTTTGCAAGAAAGGGGCTTCTAAAAGTTGACGAGAACCGTAACCAATCCAACACTGCTCACCATAGTCTTTGGCTACAGCCTTTTCAAATTCTCTAAAATTTTTATAGATAGTAAGTTGAGTCACTTGTTTTCGAATAGCATCATCAATAGAAGTAAAAAGAGATTGCTCTACACGTTCATGAGTGTAACCATCAATTTTTATTTCAAATCTTCTGGGATCAATTTGTGGCTGCACCAAATTATTCAGCTCTAAGTCATTCTTACTTGGAGTCTCTTTATTTAATTCATCAACTAGAGATTTTATATCCTGAGGATTAGCCGGAAGAGGGTTACGATTTACATTTGCAAAACCAAAATTTCTCATCGTATTGAGCTCATTAAAAAGCCGCATCAATATTATCTTACCATCTAGGGTTTAAGCAGTTAACTGAAGCTTAATCTAAGGGAACCATAATTAATATATGGGAAAAGGGATTTTGAATTTTACATTAATCTTTGTGCTAATTGGCGGTGTACTATTTACTCCACCAGTTAAGTCTGCCATTCAATCCCAACCCTTGGTCGGCGGAAGCTCTTCAAGCCAAAGCTATTCCAATACTAGTAGCGCGACCTTTAAACTCCAAGCGCAAGACGCAGAGACAAGTTTTGTACCTTCAAATGTCGGCATTATCGGCATCAAATACCTTCACCAACCAGGTAATATGAGCACAGTAATTGAAATTTATCCTGGCACCCCAGCACAAAAAGCTGGTATCCGAGTTGGTGACAGACTTCTAGAAGTTGATGGCATGAATATCATACCTTTAAGTTCAGATGAAGTTTTTGGTGTGATTGCAGGCAGACCCAATGAGATGGTCAATTTAAAGTTAATGCGTTGCCCAAACAATTACGGCAGCCATCTTGGTTGTAACGCTTACAGCGTAGATATCAAACGCATGGATATGAATCAAGTTGCATCCGATCAAGTTTATAAAGTCTATAAATACGGCAGCATGTATTAATTACGTCGCCATCCTGCTTCGCTAAAGCTACGCAGGACAAGCTTGTATAATTGAGATGTGATCGAAAAGACCATCT
>CAYQSL010000354.1:0-1582 GCA_964420165.1 uncultured Gammaproteobacteria bacterium
CTCAACTGAGGAATGATAAAAAATATAACTCCTAAAAAAGCTAAAACCATAAAGTCTAAAGTTAGGAAAGTTATATTAATAGTATTTTTCTGCTTTTTATTTTGGCTATTTCTTTCAGTTATACACTGGACTGTATTAATAAAAGCTTCTTCTTGATTGCTATTGTGTTTAAGTTCTAATTCTAGTAATTGTGCAAAATTACTGAGTTCTGAGATCCTGTATTCTCTTTCAATAACTTTAAGCCAATCAGGGAAAGCCTCTAGAAGGTTAATATTATTGTTTTTGATGAAGCTGTTTAAATGACTGCCAATGGGCTCGAATTTACTATTAACAGCAGTATAATTCACCGCATAATCTAGTACCTGACCGGAACTAAGATTATTTCTAATAGAAGTTAAAATCCTTTCAATTTGTTCTAAAATTTTAGTTCTGAATTTAGATATCAAGTGATAACTTAAGCGAAGTCCATAGGCTAGAAAAATTACTAAACCTAAAACTACTCCATAGCGATAGCCTGCTAAATAAGGTCCAATAACTAAAGTAGCTAGAGAGAAGATTATTACTAAGGGAATCACAAATTTTATTAAAAGCTTCTTGCCAATTAATTTTGAAAGTTGGGGATTTTTATTGTTTAATTTAAGTTCAATTTCTTCTAAGAAATTAGTTTCTTTAGTTTTAAAATTTTCTAGAAAAGCTAAATTAGCCTTGTGATTCAACCAGCCGCTTGGCTGTGCAAAAACTAAATTCAAAGCGTAAGCCAGAACTACACACAAGCTTAGAATGAGAAACGCATTAATCATGAGAAGCTATATTCAACCCCCTTAGTTCTTAGATATTCTTCAAATTCAGGACAGATGCTGCTTTGCACGAAACCTAGCTCTTCTTTATAAGCAAAGAGTTCTATGTATTTGAAATGACCACCATTCATTTCATCAAAGCCATTAATGTAATAAATCTTAGTTATTCTTCTTTTATTGTCGATTTGACTTTGTTCTACTAGAACTAAAATCTGAATCATTGAAGCTATGAGGTGTTTAAGATCTTCTCCTCTAGGTGCAATAGGACTCTGCTTACAAAGTGCAGCCAAAGTGTTTAAAGCCTGGTCAACTTGATTTTTGTTAGTCCTTAAAGTGTAGTGGAAGGTTAATAGAGTACCGAGTATGGTTTGTGATAGCTGGAGAATATCCCAAGCGCTACCATCTCTAGCCTCTGATAAAACTACATACTTAACACTATGTCTTTTACAGGCTTTAGTTAATTTAGCTACATTGATATTTAGACTATTTTCTGTCTCAAATTCGGTAGTTCGAAATTTAACTAGATCATCGATTTCTGGGTTTAATTCAGGAGTATCTTCAATAGTGGCTTTCCTTCCGTGGCAAGGCCAGTATTCAGCCAAAGCGCTCAGTAAGGTAGTTTTACCTGATCCCATGGTTCCAGCAATAGCCACGGTTGTACCTGCTTTTTGGATAGCAATAAAGAAATCTTTGATTTTAGTATCCAGCATGCCAAAGCGTTCTAGATCATCTAGTTTGTAGGCTTGTTTGGGATGAATTCTTAGGGTTAATAAAGCTTCTTCACT
>CAYQSL010000355.1:0-1580 GCA_964420165.1 uncultured Gammaproteobacteria bacterium
ACCAAAATGAACTATTGGATTCTTGTCTTTTACTCACCCACATGGTGCATGCTTCAAAGGCTGATTTAGAACTGGTTTCAAAATTAAACATTCCACTGGTAAGCTGCCCGCGATCAAATCTCTATCTAAAAAATGGACTTGCTAATTATGATTTATGGAAAGAATTGAATTTAGATTTTGGCATAGGGACCGATAGTAAAGCTTCCAATCAAAGTTTGGACATTAGAGAAGAACTTAAATTGATTAAAAATCTTGACTCAAAAGAAAAATTTGAATTAATTACCAGCAAAGCTGCAAAAATCCTTGGCAAAGAAAAAAACATTGGAACCCTTGAAAAGGGTATGGCAGCTGACTTTGTAATTATGGAAGTCATGAAAGATGATCTTGATTTAGAATCATTAAATATATTTGATCTAATTCTTGACCCAACGTTAACCAAAATTAAATCTGTAATTGTTAATGGTAAAAGATTGCACCCCTAACATGCTAAGATTGTCTAATAAGATGAATATTACAGAGTCAACAACTCATACTGACTGTGATGTAAAGGTAACAGCTAAAACAGTCTATATGGAAGAATATTCCAAACCGGCAAAAAAACAATTTTTGTTTTGCTATAAAATCAGTATTCGCAACGATTCAGCTCAAACAGTCAAACTTTTAAATCGTCATTGGATTATCATTGACTCAAATTCACATGTCAATGAAGTAAAAGGTCCAGGGGTAGTCGGTCTGCAACCAGAGATAGCTCCAGGTGAAGTTCATGAATACTTCAGCTTCTGCAATTTAGACACGAATTTCGGCACTATGGAAGGTAGCTATGAGATGTCTGATGAAGATGGTAATACCTTTGATGTAACTATCCCAAGATTCTTCCTTGCTGAGACTCTAAATGAATTCGATAAACCACTTTACAAACGTGGTTCTTTAGTAAAACACAAACACGACGGCTTTGTAGGGGTCATCACTGATTACGATATGTACTTCATTAATGATGAGGAGCTTTACAGCAAAGATGAGCGCAAACCGGATAAGAATAAGCCCTGGTACTATGTGTTGATCAACAATACTAATGCTATTAGTTATGTATCTCAAGAATATCTAGAACAAGAAGAAGCATTCGTAGATATCAACCATCCACTGGTGGATTTCTTCTTTGATGGAATCGAAGGCAATCTTTATAAACGTAACGAAAAGACTTGGGAGCATCTGCGCAGAGCGTAATGCGACTTTAACAACTCTATAAAATAAAAAGGCTCATATTTCTATGAGCCTTTTTTGTTTTTAGTATTAATTACTTATGCTCTTGCGTAAGCTAGTTTAAGTAGACGTCTACGAGTTGAGTTCCACTGATTAACAGCTCTGAAGAATTCTTCTCTTCTTTCGTTAAGTTGATCTCTAAGAACATCAAGTTCTAGCTTGATAAAAGATGATGATGAAGTTTTACGGCTATTTTTGATTAGCTTATTCATATCTTCTCTAAGTTTAGTTAGATCTTTGAAAGTATTCTCCATAGTGTCTCTGAACTGAGTCAACATTTTTGAATATTGATGAGAATTGTCAAGGTTGAACTGTAGGTT
>CAYQSL010000356.1:0-1545 GCA_964420165.1 uncultured Gammaproteobacteria bacterium
TTATAGTAGAGCCCTGAATCAAACATTTAAAAACTATGAAGCTTTATCTTATTAAGGAGGCGCCTATTGATAAAATTATCTTTCTTGGAAAACTACAATACTCTTAAAAACTACTTAGTATCGAGGTTTGGCTCTAGAGTACAAAGGGTCACTATCGAGGGTGGCTTTACATGTCCTAATCGTGATGGTACTAAAGCTTCTGGCGGTTGTACTTTTTGTACTGATGATGGTTCATCATCAGGCGCGCAAAATGCGGCAGATACAATTGCTGAACAGCTTAGACAGGGCATTGCTAAGCAAAAACAAAGATTCGATTGTAATAAATTTATTGCTTACTTCCAATCATTTACTAATACTTATGGCGATGTAGATTATTTACGTAAACTTTATGATCAAGCTATAGGCGATCCTGAAGTAGTGGTCTTGTCCATAGGCACGCGCCCTGATTGTGTTCCAGAGGAAGTGATAGATCTTTTCGAGGAATACACAGCTAAAGGTCTTGAAGTATGGATAGATATTGGCGTGCAAAGCAGCCACAACAAAACTCTTGATCTAATTAATCGCGCACATAGCTATGAGGATTTTGTCGATGCCGCAAATCGTATCGCTGCTCGCAAAAATCCCTTAATGAAAGTTTGCACTCATGTGATTTTAGGTTTACCTGGTGAGACCAAAGAAATGATGCTTGAGACTGCAGAAAAACTTTCTCAAACACCAATTGATCATTTGAAGATTCATCAACTGTGTATTTTCAAAGGTACAGCGATGGAGATCGATTATCTCAATCGCGAATTAGAAGTTTTCCAAGAGCAAGAATATATCGAAGTGCTTGCAAAATTTATTGCAAGGTTACGCTCAGATATAGTCATACAGCGTGTTCTAGGCGAAGGCAAACTCGGAGAGTTGATTGCACCCGCCTGGGCTGATCATGGTTTGAAGAATAAA
The DNA here is from genome assembly GCA_964420165.1 of uncultured Gammaproteobacteria bacterium. GTDB lineage: Bacteria > Cyanobacteriota > Vampirovibrionia > LMEP-6097 > LMEP-6097 > CAYQSL01. The sequence continues at coordinate 946 of CAYQSL010000356.1, forward strand.
TTTTTAGCTAAGTTGCATGAGCATATGACTCGTCAGGAACTTGGACAGGCTGCTCTTGTAAAGGTCGAACAGTAGTATCTCCTCTAGACAAATCCATTAAACTTTGTCTAGCTGGATCTTCTTGATCTGCTTTTTCTACTGGGAAGATTTCTCTTAGTTTTCTTTGAACATGCATATTAAAATTTGCAGCCCATAACCCAAATTTACCTGACCTTTGATTAGATAAAGCACAGCTATTTAGTGAATAATGAAGTGCATTCTTTTGTTCTGCAAAAAATTCTTCTAATTTTTCCAAAGCTTGACTAAAAGCTTCGTCACCCGGAAATAAATTACTTTCTCGAGCTTTTTTACTAAATGTTTCCATCGCTAAATTAGCAACCGCATTGAAGTTTTTCTCAATACCACGGTTAGAAATTAGATCTTCAGGCTCACTTTCAGTTTCTTTAGCAGGATTAATATTTGGGTAAAGATCTGGTCTATTACCTTTATAGTCATAATAATTCATATAAACTCCTTTGTTTAAGCTGAATGTCATGTAACATTCAAACTAGAAGATCATACCTCTTTATTATTTTTTAAGCAACGAGGTTTTCTTTAATA
>CAYQSL010000357.1:0-1540 GCA_964420165.1 uncultured Gammaproteobacteria bacterium
ACTAAAGCCATACTGCTTGGCAAACTGCTCAATAACCTCAAAACCAATATTATGGCGAGTTCCATCATATTTAGCTCCTGGATTACCCAGTCCGACGATTAATTTAATTGAACTTTCCTTCACTTGCTCTATTCTAATTTATCTTAGCTGCTTTTTTATAGATGCAATCAACTTTGCAGCTTCACTCTTATATTCAAAGTTTCCAGTTTTTCTTTGTTGACCAAATCTAGTTATCATAGACTTTGCAACAACATTGATCAACTGTTTCTCATCTGCCAATTGTGGGGCTAAATTAATTTCCCTATTCTCTTGATCTTGCCTATAGACTAACTTCCATGGCTTCAATTTATCATCATCCTTTTTTATTTTTGGCAAACTGATTTCTATAAATGGTTGTAAATCAGTTGCTTTCTGGCTTTGACAACTATAAACTATAGACTCAGAATCATTGACTATAGGATTTTGGACCAAATCGAATCCCTTATTAGTATCTAGAGGAAGATAATTATTAAAGTAACTAAGAAAATCTGTTACAGATTGTTTTTTCTCACTATCAATTTTAAGCAAAGCTTGCAGAACTTTTCCTTTAGAAGAACTTGATGAAGCCGATTTAGGCAATTTAAGACCAGGAGCCTCTCTTCTTGGCTTAACAGCAGCAGTTTCTGAGGAATCTGGCTCAGTATCAGCCTTACCAAGAATTTTCCTAATCTTTGCAGCTAATCTTTTATTCCTTTCGGTATCCAAACTAAGATCGAAGATATCTTCACCATACGAATAGTGAAGTTCAATTTCAGGCTTCCTTTTACCAATTGCTATTTGCAGAAATGGTAACTCCGAACTTTTTTCGGTTTCATAAATTTCATGTGTTTTAGATTCACGCTTTTTCAAAGAGTTATGCTGTTGAAGGTGCTTTTCTAATTCACTAATAAAAAACTCTGTTTGTACTTTGATATAACTAGGGTCTAGCTTAGTAAGCATTTGTATAAAAGCAATTAAGACATCCTTTTCACTGAGGCTTAAATTCTTTTCTTCATTAGAGGATTTACTTAGTTTCTCAATCTTCGCTAGAAGCTTGGGGTAGTTTACAGGAAACTCTATAGCATCAAGCTTCCTTTGTAATAATGGGAATTCGCCATTAACAATCTTTTGTGACACTTTCATTAAAGGAGCACATAATTGCAATAAGTTATATACAGAGGTACCACTCAAACGCATTGGAATTATCTATAGTAACATAAAACTTCTGTAGCTTCGAGAAAAATCTATCTATCCACATCTGGAAGAATAACATCCAGTGAGGAGAACACAGCAACCACATCTGCGACAGGCGTACCTTCAGCAAGTTGTGGAAGGAAAGCAGTTGGGAACCAGCTTGGTGAGCGCCATTTAAGTCTATAAGGCACTGCAGTCCCATCAGTAATTAAATGCACTCCAAGTTCGCCACGTGGAGATTCTACACACTCGTAAGATTCACCAGCAGGAGCTTTGAAGCCAGGAAGAATTTTCTTAGCCATAAGTTCAGTTGGAGCAGCAGCTCTTT
>CAYQSL010000358.1:0-1540 GCA_964420165.1 uncultured Gammaproteobacteria bacterium
GGTATTCTTAATCACTCATTTGAAGACTACAAACCTTATGCGGGCGATATTTCAAAATTACGCTCTGGTGTTTTAATCAACCTAGAAAGCGGTGTTGCTACTACTTATGCACTTGAGCAATTTAGTGATAGAGGTATTTTCTTTGTTGGACCTGCAACTAAGGTCTATAAAGGAATGATTGTAGGTGAAGCTAACAAACCACAAGACATCGAACTTAACCTAACTAAAGAGAAAGCTCTTACTAACATGCGTGCAGCAGGTTCAGATGATTTAGTACAACTTAAAGTCCCACGCAAAGTAATTCTTGAGGAAGCTTTGGTTTATATCAATGAGGATGAGTTGGTAGAAATTACTCCTGACAATATTAGACTGAGAAAGAAAGTTTTAGACAAGAAAAATCAGCGTAAAGAAATGATGAACGCTTAAGTTTAATTAGAAAATAAATTTACTAATTAAACTTGTAACGAGGAGGGTAAAGGGAAGTAGATTTTCTCTTCTTTAAACTTTAGTACTTCAATAACATTGGAGTATTTAGCAGCATCGTCTCTAGAATACTGATAATCATTATCCCCTAGGAGTTTAGAGATTAAAGTATCTACTAAGAATTCTGGCGCTGAAGCCCCAGAGCTGATACCAATTACCTTCCCTGCAAGCTCGACAGTCATCTCAAATTGATCTGGATCTGGTACAAGCATCGCCGGCTTATTAAATTTATGTGCAAGCTCAAGTAATCTAAGAGTATTAGAAGAATTTTGGCTACCTATTACCAGAATATAATCACAGACTGTAATTAACTCTTTAACTGCATCCTGACGGTTTTGCGTAGCGTAGCAAATATCATCCGATTTAGGAAAATCAATATTCTTAAAAGTAGTTTTCAGTTTATTAATAACTGCATCGGTGTCATCAAGAGATAAGGTGGTTTGAGTTGCAACCACTAAATGATGATTCTCAAGAATAGGTTTTATACGTTCAACATCATCAACAGTCTCCACTAAATATATATCTTGGTTAGGCGTCAATGCCTCATTAACACTAGTTTTAGTGCCTTGATCTAAATTATTAGGCGCATAACCCATAGCCCCAAGAACTTCTTGGTGACCTCTATGTCCGATATAAACTACCTTCTTAGAATCATTAATAGCTTTTTTGATTTCATTGTGAACCTTAGTAACCAACGGACAGACAGCATCTAAGAATTTAAGTCCACGTGCTTTTGCAGCTTCAATAGTTTCTGGTGATGTACCATGCGCCGAAAAAATCAACATCGCGTTATCAGGCACTTCATTTAGCTCTTCAACAAAAATCACACCACGGTTTTTAAAATCATTAACAACATGATGGTTATGTACTATCTCATGACGCACATAAAGTGGACTACCATAGAGCTTCAGGGCTAAATCGACAATCTCAATTGCACGGTTTACACCAGCACAGAAACCACGCGGTTCAGCAAGAATGATTTTAGAGATAGTTGAGTTGGAATTTTTTTGCATTTGCTTTCTTGTTGACTGGATTGCCACGCCTTCTTCGAAGGCTC
>CAYQSL010000359.1:0-1538 GCA_964420165.1 uncultured Gammaproteobacteria bacterium
ACACTCTTGGGTTTAATCATCTCTGTAGGTATAGTAGTAGATGATTCAATCATTGTCCTGGAGAATGTTTACAGGTATATCGAAGAAGGTGAAGATCCTAAAGTCGCAGCAAAAAAAGGTACTGAAGAAATTACTCTTGCAGTTATTGCAACGACTATGGTTCTAGTTGCCATATTTTTACCAATAGGTTTTCTCAGCGGTATTACAGGAAGATTACTTTCTGAATTTGCTTTCTCACTTTGCTTTGCTACTTTGATTTCGGCTTTTGTGTCTTTAACTTTGGCACCAATGCTTTGTTCAAAAATTCTGCAAAGTACCGAAGAACGTAAAAATAAAGAGCCTAAGAAAGGTTTTTATAAAAAAACTCTTGATGTTTTAGAAGGGTTTCTCAATTGGCTAGAAAGCAGTTATGAAAAGAGTTTGAATGCAATCATGGAAATCAAAAAACCGTTCGTAACTATAATTATTGCTATCTGCTTACCTCTAATGGTTTTTCTATATATAACTTTGCCTAAAGACTTTATTCCAGATGAAGATAGAGGTCAATTTTTGGTGGTATTTGAATCACCAAGAGGAAGTAGTTTACAAGTACTAGATAAACAAATCAGAAAAGCAGAAAACTTATTACTTACTATCCCTGAAGTTAAAACCATTATTTCTGTTGCCGCTTTTGGTATTGATGCTCCTGGTAAAGCTACCAGCGGTGTAATTATCGCCAGGCTAGTAGATTGGGATGAAAGATCTAGGAAAGTAGGAGCTATTGTAGGACCTTTATATCCACAGTTCTTTATGATGCCAGAAACTTTTGCTTTGCCAATTATCCCTAAATCCGGTCCTAGCAGTGGTTTTGGCTCACAACCAATTCAACTGGTGATCAAAAGTAATAACTTAGATTTCTTAGTTAAAGCTTCTGCAGAAGTAACGAGAAAAGTTTCTACATTGCCACAAATTCTCTTTGCAAAAAGCAATCTTACACTTGATAAACCAGAATTAACTGTAGATATCAATCGTGATAAGGCTTCAAGCTTAGGAGTCAGTATCGAAGATATATCTCGCTCGCTAGAGCTTTTATTTGCCGGCGTGCAAGTTACAGAATTTAATGACATTGGTGAGAAGTATGAAGTCATTCTCAAATTACCTCAAGATCAAAGAAACAATGTAGGGAGAATTGGTGAATTTGCAGTGAAAGGTAGATCAGGCAATCTGGTGCAATTGAGTAATTTGATTACAGTCAAAGAGACAGTGGGAGCAGAAGAATTAAACCATTACAATCGCAAGAAAGCAGTTACTATTGGTGCCTCGCCACAGCCAGGAGTCACTCCTACAGATGGTTTAAATGCATTAGAAACTTTAACCCGTGATGTAATAAAAAACATGAAAGACGTGCCACCAGATGTTGAAATTGATTATATGGGAGCATCTAAAGAAACTCATGAATCAAGTAATGCTTTAGTTTTTGGATTTTTAGTAGCCCTAATTTTTGCTTATTTATTTCTGGCAGGACAATTTGAAAGTTTTACTAACCCGCTAATCATTAT
>CAYQSL010000360.1:0-1533 GCA_964420165.1 uncultured Gammaproteobacteria bacterium
GTCGTACCTCCACTTTCCACCTTAACCAAGATAACTTTTAATAACGTTCATAAGAATTTAGAACTGAAATTATGTAGGTTAAGGTGGAAAGTGGAGGTACGACCCCGCTAGACTGTCTATACCTGTTATAATGTATCTTTACATAAAGCAATGGTTGCTCCAGTTACTAATTCTAATAATACTAGCTATCCAAAAACTACTCCGCTTGTTGGCCAAAATCCTTCTGAGCCAAAGCCATCAATTAATTTGAAAAGAGAAGAGTTAGAAAATTTATCTCAAGCAATTAATAAAAAAATTACTAGTTCTGAAATAAATCCAACAGATGCCATAAAAGATTCTCCTAGATGGATAGAGCCACTTATGAATTTTGCTAAGGGTACTGGCAGTTGGGTCTTAAAAGGTATAGGTATGATTGGTGCCGGTTTAGCATTTTTGTCTTACTTTGTATTTAACCTTAAAACTCTGAGTATGATTTTTGGCATTCCAACTTTAACAGCCTTTTTCTTATCGTACTCTCTTAAACAAAAAATGCATGAATCAGGTAAGGGCGCAAATCTAGATCCGATCAAAGGTCTAGAGAAAATTATCCATGAAGACAAAATTAATCCAGAAACAGATCCAAGTATGCTTCTGAAGTATATTCATGACGTGAGAGAAATCTATAATTCCACTAAGAGTTATGAATCTGCAAGAGCTTTAAAAGCTATTGAATTAATGGTTGATGCCAAACTCTATGAACTGCAAAGACTTGGTGATTCTGATTCGCATGAGAAAGATGTCGTAGAGTTTCAGAAAAATCTAGTGAGATATAAAGAAGCTCTTCTAGATTGGAATTTAGAAGTTTCAAATGAATCCAATTACGGAGAAAGAAAAAATCAATCAGATAGAGTTAGCGCCATGGCTGCTTAATTAGGCACTACAATTCGCTGACCGACGTTGATTAGTCTTGAATTTCTGATCTGATTAGCTCTCTTGAGCTTATCGATATTTTGATAACTTGAATTGCCATAGTATTTAGCAGCAATTGCTTCTAGAGTGTCCCCAGGTCTTACTATATGTTGGATATTGCCACCCTTTAAGACTTGAGGCTCTTCTTTAATTTGTTTAGCTGCAACAGGAAGTTCTGGTTCAGATACTTTTACGTTATCTACTTTCAGTTCTTCACTTACAACTTTGTCGTAAGGATCCGGTTCATGGACTTTTGAGTTGCCTGAAAATGATTTGCTCGAATCTTTATCCGCGTCTTTGATAGTTTTGCCGTTAACGATTACCTGAGAATCCCCAAGCGAATTAGTGTAATTGCTATGAGGAATGATCATTGTGAAAAATAAGCCAATGAGTGCAAGCGTGAGCACTACAATAGCTCCTATCACCCAGGCTTGGATGTTTTTATAGTTTTTGGCACTGTGAAAATTTGAATTTACAGGTTTAAAAAATGTACTTAGGTCTGAATTTAGGTCGTGGTCTTCGCTCAAACTTTGTAATAACTCCATAGAAGGTCGGTTTAATCCTAATTCATCCCGCACTTTGGCA
>CAYQSL010000361.1:0-1526 GCA_964420165.1 uncultured Gammaproteobacteria bacterium
AAAACAACTATATGCATATGACCTCAAGCCTACTATATAATTATAGGATGAGATTCTTAGAAGCGATGGAAACTGAATTCTGGGGCAATAACCTTGAAGCTTATGCAATAGCACTATTCATGTTTCTTGCTTATAACTGTGCTTTTTGGTTATTCAGAAAATACTTTATAACCAAACTTCACTCTTGGGCAGAAAACAGCCATGCCAAACTCGATAACGTAGTAGTTAAGTCTTTAATAAGAATCCCTGATTTCTTCTATATTCTCCTAGCATTTTATCTAGCAACTGAAAGCCTTCAACTGGAGCCAACTTTTAATAAATTTCTAAATTTGATTTTTGCAACATTTGTAATTTTTCAAATCATTTCTGCTTTACAAGGAACCATTCATTATGTCCTTGAAAATTCAATCCAAAGTCACAAGCGCGATAAAGCTGACTACACCCTAATTTATGGCGCCAAGATTTTAATCAATATGACGCTTTGGAGCATTGCTATGCTACTGGTGCTTTCTAATTGGGGAGTTAATGTCAATTCACTTATCGCCAGCTTAGGAATTGGCGGTATTGCAGTAGCCTTAGCAGTACAAAGTATCCTAGGCGATATATTCAGTGCCTTTTCAATTTACATTGATAAACCATTTAGAGTTGGAGATTCTATAACTATCGGTGAACACACTGGTATCGTAAAAAAAATCGGACTGAAATCCACTCGTATTCAGGCTGTACAGGGTGAAGAGATTGTTATACCTAACAAGGAATTAACTGGCAGTCGTGTACAAAACTTCAAGAAGATGAAAGAGAGAAGGATTAGTTGGATCATCAATGTGAGCCATGAAACTTCAGCGGACCAATGCAGATTAATTCCCGATATGATCAAAGATATTTTTAAATCTTTTGAGAATATTCGCGTAGACTACATTGTTCTAAAAGAAATTGGGATATCGAGTTTAATATACGAAACAATTTTCTTTTATCCATCTGGTGACTTCAACGAATACATTGCTAAGCAGCACATTATGAATTTGCGCATCAAAGAAGACTTTGAGAAAGCGGGAATCAACTTTGCAATTCCACCGCAAACGGTCAATATTAAACCAAAAAAATAGTCGTCATTGCGAGGAGCGGAGCGACGTGGCAATCCAGTCAACAAGTGATAGTAAATGGCATGTCATTTACTATCAACGAGGCTTAATGCCTTGTAAAGCTTCCTCTAGTTCCAAGCTTGATGGTCTATTAAAACTGCTAATAGTTCTACGTGCTATTTCTACCGAGGCCATTGGCTCTGCTCCGCTTAAATAAGAAATAACTCCCTCTTTAAGACATTGGAAATACTGAGATTCATCTTGGCAAATATATTCTATATGCTGAGCAATTGGTTGGTAATAACCATATGCTGCAAGAATACCCAACATCGGACCCTTTATCTCGGCAGATACTTTGTGACCTAATTCTGCTGGAGGTCCATCGATATGAGCCATCGCAATAATAACCCCAAGTACAGCAGCAATAATACCTACAGCTGGCAT
>CAYQSL010000362.1:0-1520 GCA_964420165.1 uncultured Gammaproteobacteria bacterium
AATTTCTGATTCAATAACAAATTTCTCCCAAGGTCAGTTCTTTAAGTATGTACTTGTAGGTTTGGTAGTTCTTATACTTGGAGCTTCCTCTTATTTAGTTTATTTAAATTCTGCTGATCCAAAAAAATATCCTAAGCTTGAAACTAAGATTTATAAACAAGTTGAAGAGAATCTTCTTGCAATTGTAGATAGTTCTAAAACTGATCCACATAAAGCTATAGATGAATTAGAGCGTCAGCCTCCATTACCTAAGCAATTAGAAAATAGGAGAAGATTTATTTTGGCAAGGCTCTATGATTCAGTTGGTGAATCAGTTCTGGCGTTTATACGTGCAAGTGAAATTGATGAAGATTATTTGCCGAAGCATAACGCTTACTTCATAGTGAAACTTGCAGAGAAGGTTGGTCATGAAGCTGCAGTGATTAAGAAGCTTGAACTCCTGAGAGCTAAATATCCAAATGATCCTAAATTCCTTTATGAACTCGCTAAGTCTCATCTAAGACAAAGCCAAACCGCTGAAGCGAAGAAAACTTTTGTTTCAATTAAAAAACTTTACCCAAATAGTGAGCAAGCCATTGCTGCAAATTACTATTTAGCGAATTTGACTGATGATAAGCCAGAGAAACTAAGCCTCTTAAAAGAGTACTTAGAAAAAAGTCCTAATGGTAGTTTGGCGTATCTGGTAAGTGATCAAATTCTTGCTATGGATAAAGCTGATCAAGCTTATTTTAAAAATGCAACTAATTACATGGCAATTAGTTATCAAAAAATTGGTGAGTATGAAAAAGCTTTAGAGCTTTTCAATACTACGCAAAACAGCCCTGAACTTTATCTAAAACCTTTTGTTGATTCACTTTTGAAGCTTGATAAACAGCAAGATGCTAAAGCTTTAGTTCTGCGTTCTCTGCCAAAAATTTCAAATCCTGAACTGGCAAATGAAATGATCGATGTATATTTAGACCTTACAAAGAACACAGATGAAGCTTTATTACAATTACAGGCTCTGAAAGATGCAGTAACACCTGAGTCTAAAGAAAAAGTCTATTGGGAAGTGGCTAAGCTTTCTGACACTAAGGAAGATTACTACTATGTCTATGAGAATTTCCCAAGAGGAGATTATGCTGCAGAAAGTTTGAAAAAAGTTTTCTGGAAAGAATTCCAAAGAGAGAATTATCATAAGGCTTTAGATCTTTATAAAGATCATTGGAAGGAATTTGAAAGTTCTCGTTCACATGCTTTCGTGGCTTTCTGGGCTGGGAAGATTCATCTTAAATTAGGTGAAAAAGAAAATGCGCGTGCTGTATTCCAAAACCTCATCATTGCGCATCCTGATAACTATTATGGTTTTAGAGCTAATCAAATTCTTGAGAAAAAGAATAAATGGTATTTGTTACCAGGTTCTAATGAATTCATTGCTGCTGCAAAGTGGTCCTGGCCTACTGTGTATAAGAATTTTGATATTGAAAAACTTTTTGGCTCAGATACCTTAGAACTTACCAAAGCTGGTCAATATGGATATA
>CAYQSL010000363.1:0-1520 GCA_964420165.1 uncultured Gammaproteobacteria bacterium
ATCATCGAAATGAATAGTTTTGTCTTTTAGGATTTGATAGTTCTCATGCCCTTTGCCAGCAATGACTAAGATGTCTTGAGCTCTGGCATGAAGAACTGCTTCTTTGATAGCTTCTGCACGGTTAGTAATAACTTTCACTTTCGCTAGATCTGGTATGCCAGTAAGAATATCAGCAATGATTTGCTCAGGCTCTTCAGAACGTGGATTGTCAGAGGTCACATAAATAAAATCAGCCAGGTCATACGCTATGCGCCCCATCTTTGGACGTTTAGTAATATCGCGATCTCCTCCACAACCAAACACACAAATTATCTTAGTGTCATTGTCTTTGGAAACTAATGCTTGCGCACCTTTGAGTATATTGAGCAAGCCATCAGGACTATGAGCATAATCCACAATACAAAATGGGCTATTGCCTTCTTTTATAACTTCGAATCTACCAGAAACTGCTGGAGTTTCTTTTAGAGCTTGGTTGATTTCTTCAAGACTCAGATTCTCTTGCAAACATGCAGCAATAGCAGAGAGGGAATTGTATACATTAAAAAGACCGTTGAGTTTAAGTTTAAATTCAATGCCATTAAGCTTGTAGCAGAGCCCGGCATCTGTGAATTTGATTTCTTTTGCTTGGTAATCAGCAGGATTCTCAACACCCACGGTGATGATTTTGAGATTTTTTGCTTGGGCTTTTGCCTTGAAACGCTCATAGTAAGGATCATCTACGTTAAGAATGGCAAACTCTTTAGTTTGTTTGAAGACTTTGGCTTTAGCTTCGAAATAATTATCCATAGTGATGTGATAATCCAAATGGTCTTGAGTTAAATTAGTGACTATTGTAGTTTTAAATTTAATTTCACCAACTCGACTCTGTTCGAGGGCATGAGAACTAACTTCCATAGTTAGATACTTATATTTTTCATAGACTAAGTCTTTGATAATTTCTTGCAGTTCTTTAGCTTGAGGAGTGGTATTGCCTAGTTCTTTGTAATCTGCTTCAGGTCCAGTTTTCAAGCCTATAGTGCCGAGTAGCGCACATTTATTTTTGTGTGACAAAATACTTTGAATTAAATGTGTAACAGTGGTCTTGCCATTCGTTCCCGTTACTCCAATAACTTCAAGTTTAGAAGAAGGTTGATTGTAAAACTCATCAGCAATTTTTGCCAGCTCTGCACGAGTATCTTCTACTTCAATAAACTCTGCTTGTGATTTTAGTTTAGTAATTAAGTTCTTCAAGTCACCATTTGTTTTGACTTCGCTTGCTTGAACGATAATTAATTTGGCACCTTTTTTTACAGCATCTTCTAGGTAGTTATGACCATTAGTTTTCTCGCCTTGAATGGCAATAAATATCGAATTCTCATTAACTTTACGGCTGTCGTAATTGAAATCGCTAAATTTACTTAAATCGTGATTGTGGTACATATAATCCATTTTAAATGATTCTAGGCTTAAGGGTTTATTAGAGCATAATCAAACCTATTTTTCGTCGTTTCGTGTGGACCCCATTCACGAAGGTTTTATAT
>CAYQSL010000364.1:0-1507 GCA_964420165.1 uncultured Gammaproteobacteria bacterium
CTGCTAAAATCCATATTAGATGCCTCTTACACTTGAAAATACTAAAGAACAACTCAGTAATCTCAGCCAGCAAGCTGCAGGTGAATTCCAAGCCGTAACTAACTCCAAAGATCTCAACGATCTAAGAGTTAAATATCTTGGTGATAAAAGTCAGATTATAAATTTCCGTAGAGAGATGAAAGATATTCCTAAGGAAGATCGTCCTGAATTTGGTCGTCTGATTAATGAAGCTTTGCAAATTGTTGAAACTAGTTTCAATGAAGCCAAATCTAAAATCGAACTTGCTGAACTAAATGAAAAACTCAGCAAAGAAAAAATTGATCCCACACTTCCTGCTATTGGTGTGAAGCTTGGACATTTGCATCCACTTACTCAAGTGACTAATGACATTGTGGGAATTTTTGAAACGCTGGGATTTGCTCTAGTAGATGGTCCTGAGATCGAAACTACTTATTATAATTTCACAGCGCTTAATACTCCTGAAGATCATCCAGCACGCGATGAGCAAGATACTTTCTACACGAAGATGAGTCCTGAGATTCTTCTTAGATCACATACTTCATCAATCCAAATTCGTGCCATGGAAAAACTTAAACCACCTTTCCGCATAGTTGGTCACGGTAGAGTTTACCGTAATGAAGAAGTGAACGCGCGTAAGATGCCTTTCTTTCATCAGCTTGAAATCATGGCTGTTGATAAAGATCTAAACTTCGGGCATCTCAAGTGGGTTTTAAATGAATTCCTAAAAAGATTTTTTGGTGAAGAAGTGAAAACAAGATTCCGTCCTGATTTCTTTCCTTTTACTGAACCAAGTGCAGAGCTTGATGCTGAATGCGTTTTCTGCAAAGGTGCTGGCTGCGCTACTTGCGGTCATAGAGGTTGGTTAGAGTTAATGGGTTGCGGTATGGTAGATCCAAATGTCCTGCAAATGGCAGGCATAGATCCAACTCAATATTCAGGCTTTGCTGCAGGACTAGGTTTGGATAGGTTTACTATGCTTAAATACAAAATCAATGACATCCGTTATATGTTCAATGGTGATCAGAGATTTCTTGAGCAGTTTTAGTTTATCTTGACAGTGCAACTAGACTTTGGTTATTATTCTTGCTATGTCAGATTTATCAACTCAATTTCAAAACTGCTCTAGACAAATTAACACTTTGCTTAGCAATATTTCTGGTGTTCCCCAAGCACTACAGAAAGTAGGAAGTCAAGTCCCTTCAATAAGAAGCGCATTATTGCAATTAGATTTAGCGGTTAATAAAGCTGATAGAAATAGAGCCGAAGCTACTAAAGCTTTACAAATAATACAAAGCAAACTTGATGAAGGATCTCAAGAAACGCAATCACATGAGAATAGTCCAACTGTTACCCGTAGAGCCATAGATGGAGAAAAAAATTCCCTGATTGACGCAATTAGAAACCCTATTGCAACTTTAAAAGAATTACTAGCAGCTTAATTAAGCTGCAGTTTTCATCTTCTCAGCTTTAGTAACAGCTTCTTCAA
>CAYQSL010000365.1:0-1504 GCA_964420165.1 uncultured Gammaproteobacteria bacterium
GGACTTTGCGGACTGGCTCCCCCATTAAGATTAAACTTGAGTATAGTATCCCAAAAGCCCAAAAAATCAAACTAAGAGTAACTGAAATACCTCGTATGTATCCTTGGCTAGAAAGAGCTGATGATGGCAGTGTTGCTATGCCAGATCTAGAAGGCACCATAGTTTGTGAGAATGTAGAAGATTTAAAAATCTATGATGATGCCGGAAATTTTTTCATCATTCCTGCAGGCACACGCTTCTATTCCAAATTAATGGAAACTAAAGAACCAAAAAGCTTTTGGCGTAAAGGGCAAATTAAACTTGATTTCTATAAAATTTCTACAGCTAGCTATTCTATATCTAGCTATGAAGACCAAAGCCTGGCAAATTATGATGGTAAAAACTTTATTCAACCTAAAGAAAATTTAGGGAAGAATACTGCAACTTTAGACCCGCAAGCATTAACTTTTGATTCCAAAAAAAGTTCTAGCCGTTTTAAAGATGGTGTCCAAAATGTCTCTAAAACTGCTGGCTATGCCTTAGCTGGAGCTATTTTGGCTCCGCTTGCTGTTTATAGTCTTAGTTCAAGTTTAGGTTTGGGCTTAGGAACTTTAACTGCAGCAGGCGCACTTAGTAATCCTTATGTTGTTGGTGGTATTGCAGCTGCTGGGGGTGCCATTGGTATGGTCTATGGCATAAAAAAACAAGGCAAAAAATTCAATCTTGAACCAGGAAAAGAATTGGAGCTAGAAATAGCTAATCCATGGCTTTTGACTCAAAGCTTTGAGGAATTAAAACTAGATAAAAATACAGAAACTGGCAAAGAAGAAGTTACTGAGCAATTTAACAATGACCCTAAATTTGGTTTACTTATCAAAGAAGTAAAAACAGCGCGCGATGAATTTGGTGAAAAGTCTATTAAAATCTCTGTTGAATATATAAATCATACTAATGAAGATTTACGTTTAAGTTCATTTAAGCTAATGGACAGTACTGGCAAAGAATTTGAAGCTAGCTATAAAAGTGACACTGACACAGCGTTTGGTGAACTTCCACCTAAAGGTAAACTAGATTTATTTTTTAGTGTGGACTTCCCAAATGCAATCCACTATTTAAGAGTGATAAAACAATATAATCAAAAACCAATCTATACAAGCAAAATTGTTATTGGTAAAAAAAAATGAATGCCTCACTTAAGCAAGGCATTCGTTTTTAGTTTATATCACAGAGAGTGCTAGCGATCATGGTTAACACCCTCTCTGTTCTCCCCTATAACTGTAAAGTTAATAGAACTGTAGTAGTGCTTAGCCTCTTAGTAAGCTCAGTGCTAGCTGCGGTGTCGCATTAGCCTGACTTAACATCGATGCTGCTGACTGTTGCAGTATCTGGTTACGCAACATCACGCTGCTTTCCTTCGCTACATCCACGTCTTTCACTCGTGATCTTGATGCTGCTGCATTTTCTGCTGCCACATCTAGATATTGAACTTTAGATTCAAGTGAGTTCTGAACTGCACCTAGGTATG
>CAYQSL010000366.1:0-1502 GCA_964420165.1 uncultured Gammaproteobacteria bacterium
TTCCTCCAGGCTCTTTGTTTTTATGAGCATATAAGGCATTCGTGTAAGCCAATTGTAATTGGTGGACTTCTTTTGCAAGGCTTTCGTTGTAAGAATCCTTTTGTAAATTCCAAAGTGGGTCGTTAGAATCCTTGGTCGCTAGTAATTCAGTCAAACTGCGAATGTGATATTGAGGCTTTATTGCATTTGGTTGAATGTCAAAATCAGTATTTATTGGAAGTCCTCTAACTGGAATTTCTCCAATCCTTTTTGAAATATCTTCTGATATTGGGGTAAGCAAATCTTCTTCAATATGATCAATAAGTAGATTTAAATAGTCATTTGTTACAGTAGCTAGATAAGTATTTTTATTTTGTAATAAACCATCTATTTTATTACTAATGAAGTCATTAGAAGCGTCTGAGGCTGCGATATTACGATTAGAAAGCTTGTCTATAATTGAATCACTCATATGATGCTTTAAAAATTATTCAGTAACGAAATTACTTTTTGCCGCTTTGTTTTTTTGAATTATATTACTGAGCATGGTGATTTCATCGCGCTCGTTGTATTCTGGATCTCGTAATATATCTGAACTATTGTCAAAATCTAATAGAAATTTTTTGTATTCTTCAGTTATACTTGGTGAAACTTTTTTGCTACTGCTAATTGTTATATCTTCAATTAAGCCGTCAGGACGTTCTAAGGCTCCTTCCCTGTCATCGGTCCAAAAATGGATGTATTTTTCTAACAGAGTTTTCTTTTCTCTTCCTTCAAATAATTGATAATTCTGTGAACCTTGGGCTTTCAGGGCAAATTCCTTTCTAGTAATTTAGTACGCTCATGTTAAGTATCAGACTGAATTTAAAATGCGGTTAAAAAGCTAGAATATATACAAAGGTTCTTAATCCAACCTTAATCTACAATGCAAAATATTGAAAAACTAATAAAAGATTTCCCAACTCCTGGTGAATTGAAGAATTTAGCGTCTGATGGTGGCGATAATTGGAATCGTTTGATTTTTCAGCAAAGCCCTTATTTACTACAGCATGCAGCAAATCCCGTGAATTGGTTTCCATGGGGCGATGAAGCCTTTGAAAAGGCTCAGAGAGAAGGCAAGGCAGTAATGCTCTCCATCGGCTATGCAACCTGTCATTGGTGCCATGTAATGGAGCATGAATGTTTCGAAGATTCTCAAGTTGCAGCGGTATTGAACGAGCATCTGGTTTGTATCAAGGTGGACAGAGAAGAAAGGCCTGATATTGATAATCTTTATATGAGCTTGGCGCAAATCCTTATAAAGAGAGGAGGCTGGCCGTTAAATATTTTCCTGACTCCAGATCGTAAAGCTTTTTATGCGGCGACATATGTGCCGAAGCACTCAAGACACACTCCTAATGGGGTTTCTCTGGGTATGCTTGATTTGATTCCAAGAATTGCTGATCATTGGAGAAATCAACGAGAGCAAGATCTAGCATCTGCGGAAAATTTATTATATGTCTTCAAACAATATAATAAAGGTC